>CALSAU010000339.1:0-3471 GCA_943372985.1 Polaromonas sp. YR568
GGCTATGCCTATTACAGCGGCACCCGATTTGCGATCTATGGCCAAGGCGCCGAACTGGCCCGTGGAGGCCGCTACGACGAGGTGGGTGCCGTGTTCGGCCGCAACCGGCCAGCTGTGGGGTTCAGCCTCGATCTGAAAGAGCTGGTGTGTGTGCTGCCGCCCCGGCCTTTGAAAGCCGCCATCCGTGCACCGTGGGGCGAAGACCCGGCGCTGCGCACGGCGATTGCGCGCCTGCGTGCGAGCGGTGAAACCGTGGCTTGCGTGCTGCCCGGCCACGAGCATGAAGTCAACGAATTCGATTGCGACCGCGAACTGGCCCATGCGGCCGGTGCCTGGGTGGTCCAGCCGCTGGCCAAAGTGGCCTGAGGGCTTTGCCCCGCCCTTCCGATCCCCCAAACACCTTAACGAGAATTGAAGATGACAAACAAACCAAGCGCAGCTGCGGGCCGCAATGTCGTGGTCGTGGGCACCCAGTGGGGTGACGAGGGCAAGGGCAAGCTGGTCGACTGGCTCACCGAAATGTCCCAGGGCGTGGTGCGATTCCAGGGCGGCCACAATGCCGGCCACACGCTGGTCATCAACGGTGTGAAAACCGCGTTGCACCTGATCCCCAGCGGCATCATGCGCCCCGGCGTGAAGTGCTACATCGGTAACGGCGTGGTGCTGTCGGCTGCCAAGCTGTTCGAGGAAATCGAAGGCCTCGAAAAAGCCGGTGTGGAAGTGCGCTCGCGTCTGCGCATCAGCGAGGCCTGCCCGCTGATCCTGCCATTTCATTCGGCGCTGGACATCGCCCGCGAAACTTTCCGCGAGAAGGGTGGTACCACCAAGATCGGCACCACCGGACGCGGCATCGGCCCGGCCTACGAAGACAAGATTGCCCGCCGTGCACTGCGCGTGCAGGACCTCAAATACCCTGATCGCTTTGCGGCCAAGCTGCGCGAACTGCTGGAGCTGCACAATTTTGTGCTGACCGGCTTCCTCAATGCGCCCGCTATCGAGTTCGAGCCGGTCTATGCCGAAGCCATGCGCCACGCAGAGCTCCTCAAGCCGATGATGGCCGATGTGTCGCGCGAGCTCAACGATGCCCACCGCGATGGAGCCAACCTGTTGTTTGAGGGCGCGCAAGGCACGCTGCTGGACGTGGACCACGGCACCTATCCGTACGTGACGTCGAGCAACTGCGTGGCAGGCAACGCTGCTGCAGGCGCTGGCGTGGGCCCCGGCATGCTGCATTACGTGCTGGGCATCACCAAGGCCTATTGCACCCGCGTCGGAGGTGGGCCGTTCCCGACCGAGCTCGACTGGGAGCAACCCGGTACCGTGGGCTACCACCTGAGCACGGTGGGCGCTGAAAAAGGCGTGACCACCGGGCGCAGTCGCCGTTGTGGCTGGTTCGATGCGGCGCTGCTCAAGCGTTCGGCGCAGGTCAACGGCCTTTCGGGTCTGTGCATCACCAAGCTCGATGTGCTGGACGGCATTGAGGAACTCAAGCTGTGCACCGGCTACGAGCTGGATGGCCACATCACCGACATCCTGCCCATGGGCGCCGACGACATCGCCCGCTGCCAACCGATTTATGAAACCATGCCCGGCTGGAGCCAGAGCACGGTGGGCGTGACCGAGTACGACAAGCTCCCGGCGGCAGCGCAGAAGTACCTGCACCGCATCGAGGAAGTCACCGGCGTGCCGATCCACATGATCTCCACCAGCCCCGACCGTGACCACACCATCCTGCTGCGCAACCCGTACGCAGCCTGAGTGACCTCATCGTTTCTGCGCATCACAGCGATTCAATCAGGAGCAACTTCATGTTGACCGAAGACGGCAAACATCTCTACGTCAGCTACGACGAGTACCACAACCTGATCGAAAAGCTGGCGATCAAGATTCACCAATCGGGCTGGGCGTTTGACACCATCCTGTGTCTGGCTCGCGGCGGCATGCGGCCCGGTGACATTCTTTCGCGCATTTTTGACAAGCCCCTGGCCATCATGTCCACCAGCTCCTACCGGGCCGATGCGGGCACGGTGCAGGGCAATCTCGACATCGCCCGCTTCATCACCACGCCCAAGGGCGAGATCGCAGGGAAGGTGCTGCTCGTCGACGACCTGGCCGATTCCGGCCAGACGCTGAACGCGGTGATCCACCAGCTCAAAAACAACTACGCCCCGATCACCGAGCTGCGCAGCGCCGTGATCTGGACCAAGGGTGTGTCGAGCTTCCAGCCCGATTACTCAGTGGAACTATTGCCGACCAACCCGTGGATTCACCAGCCCTTCGAGGGCTATGATTCGCTGTCGCCTGCGCAGTTGATGGCGAAGTGGAAGTTCTGATCGGCCCCCACGCTTTTCACTTCGTGTAATGCGCTGCCCCCCGAGGGGGCGCATTTTTCCTCGGGGCGGCCCTTCGGAAAAATATGGCCCCCACGGTCGCTCACTGCGTGTAGCTCCCAGCCCCCCGAGCGGGCCGTCCGCCTGTGGCCCGGCGAAGCCGGTTCCACGGCTCCGCTTGCGAAAGACAATACCTCCGCAGTCGCCTTAAAGCTCTCCGTTAGCTTTGAGGTCCCGAGACGTGGGCTTGCCGTTAATATTGACGGATGACCGACCCATCCACGCATCTGATTCATCATCCTTACAAGCCGCCTGCGGGCTTTGACGCGATTCCACCGGGGGTTTACAAGGCCTCCACCATCGCATTTCCCACGGTAAATGCGCTTCGCAACCGTGACTGGAAGCACAAGACCGGCTACACCTATGGTCTGCACGGCACGCCGACCACGTTCACGCTGGAAGAGCGCATCGCCACGCTGGAAGGCGGCAAGCACTGCACGCTGGTGCCCAGCGGGCTGGCGGCGGTGGTGCTGGTCGACATGGCGTTTTTGAAGGCGGGTGACGAGCTGCTGATTCCAGACAATGCCTACGGTCCGAACAAGGCCTTTGCCACCAACGAACTCAAAGGCTGGGGCGTGAGCTTCCAGTACTACGACCCGATGAATCCGGAGGACCTGGCCGCGAAACTGAGTCCCCAAACCCGTCTGGTCTGGCTGGAGGCGCCAGGCTCCATCACGATGGAGTTTCCCGACATGCTGGCGCTGGTGGCTGCGGTCAAAACGCATAACGCGTCGGCTCAGGCGCATCCACAAGGCACGGTGACAGCGCTCGACAACACCTGGGGCGCGGGCATTGCCTTCAACGCCTTCGCGCTGGGTGCGGATGTGTCGATTCAGGCGCTGACCAAGTACCCCAGCGGCGGGGCCGACGTGCTGATGGGTTCGGTGGTGACGCAGGACGAGGCGCTGCATCACCTCATCCACTTTTGCCATATGCGTGTCGGCTATGGGGTGAGCGGCAATGACGCTGAATTTGTGCTGCGCGGCCTGAACAGCATTCACATGCGTTACAGCGCGCAGGATGCCGCCACGCGCGCGCTGGCTGTTTGGATGCAGAGCCAGCCGCAGGTGGCAGCCGTGCT
>CALSAU010000340.1:0-3466 GCA_943372985.1 Polaromonas sp. YR568
TGCCGCAGCCGCGAAGCCGGCTTCCTCCTTCGACAGTGAGCGCCAGTCGCCGCCATGCAGAAAGACCATGACCGGGGCGCCCGGCTGCGCGGCGGGATAGATGTCCAGCAGCTCCTCGCTGGCGCTGCCGTAGCGCAGGTTTTCCATGCAGCGCAGGCTGGCCTTGCAGGCGCGGGTGCGTTCGGCGTACTGCCGGATGAACGCCGTGAAGTCGGTGGAGTCGGGGACGGTGGCGCGGCTGTTGTACTGAACATCCAGCGCCGCCTGGTCATAGCTGCGCCAGAGCGCCCCGGTGGTGGCCATCGTTGCGTGTGCTTTTGAAAATTTTGCTTGTGATGCGTTTGCCGGAGGCTATTCGGCTTTGGCGCCAGAGATGCGAACCGCCTGTGCGTTGCGTGCGCTGTCGGCAGCGAGGAAGCTCACAAACTCTTCGGGCTTGCTGGCCACCAGCTCGTAGCCCTTGGCGGTCACTTCCTGCTGCCTGAACTCGGGCTCGTTCAGGATGCGCGTCACCTCGGCATGCACTTTCAGCACGATATCGCGTGGCGTACCGGCGGGCGCGAACAGGCCGAACCAGGCGTTCGATGGAATATCGGGGAAGCCCTGCTCGGCAAACGTGGGCACATCAGGCACCACGCCGAGCCGGCTCTTGCCGCCAATGGCCAGCGCTTTCAGGCGCCCGCTCTTGAGGTGCGCCATTGACGAGGCCGCACCGGAGAAAGTCAGCTGCACCTCGTTGGCGATCGCGGCCGGAACGGCCTGCGGGATGCCCTTGTAAGGCACATGAACGATGTCTATGCCGGCCTGGCTCTTGAGCATCTCCATGGCCAGATTGGGCTGGCTGCCGCTGCCATAGGACGCGTAGTTGAGCTTGCCCGGACTGGTTTTGGCGTAGGCAATCAGCTCCTTGAGGTTAGTGGCTGGCACGCTGGGGTGGGCCAGCAGCAACTGGTTCAGGAAGACCAGCTGCGTGATCGGCACGAAGTCCTTGACCGGGTCGTAGGGCAGCTTGGCATAGAGGTGCTGGTTGATGGTGACGGTGGCGTCGGTGGTCAGCATGAGCGTGTAGCCGTCGGCCGGTGCCTTGGCCACGAACTCGGCCGCCAGGATGGTTCCTGCACCGGGCTTGTTGTCGACGATGACGGTCTGCCCCCAGCGCTGGCCCAGCTGCACGCCCAAAATGCGCGCCATGGCGTCAATGCCGCCGCCGGGCGGGTAGGGCACCACGATGCGCAGCTGCTTGTTCGGGTAGGTCGCAGCGGAGGGTGCGGGGGTCTGCGCACTGGCGGTGTGCAGGCCAGTCAGCAGCAGCGTAGAAATGAGTGCTGTCTTCAACAACTTCATGGGGAGTCCTTTATTGCGGAAAGAGGAGAAAGCGACGGATCAGGGAAATGGTATTCAGTGTGCAGCTACAGCGACATCATGCGGACACAGGCCTTGAAAAGTGCCGAGCCGGGGTCGGCAAGGTCGAGCACCATGTCGTAGTGGTTCTTGCCGCTGATCTGAAAGGTCTGGACCGGGTTGCCGTGGGCGCGCCAGTAGTCCCCGGTGGCCAGTGTCTGGCGCTGGAACTCTGCGGTGTCGGTTTCGGCACAGGCCACGATCAGGGGGCAACGGACGGTCGGCTGCTGGTGCACCAGCGACAGGCGCTGCACGGCGGCCTCGTCGAGCTTCAGTCGCTCGTTGCGGTAGCTCAGGCGCACCGGCTCCAGATCGCACAGCCCGCTGGTGAACACCGCACCGCGAATCGCGGGACCGGGGCTCAGCCCTGAAGCGGGCCAGTCTGCGGTGAGGCATTGGCTCAGGAGATGCGAGCCGGAGGAGTGACCCGCCAGATAAAGGCGCTGTGGGTCGCCGCCATATTCCGCCACGTGCTGTCCGAGCCACGCCACGGCGCGGCGTGCCTGATTGACCATGGTGTCGACAGTCACGGCCGGCACGTTACCGAAGTTCAGGGCCACCACCAGGGCGCCTGCATTCACAAATGCGGGCGCCATGAAAGCGCTGTCGTCCTTGCCCAGCGCTTGCCACGCGCCACCGTGTATGAACACCAGCACGGGCGCAAGGCCATCGGCCGGACCGTAAATGTCCAGCGTCTCATCGGGTGAGGGGCCGTAGGCGATGTTCTCCACACACGGCAGGGTGCGCTTGGCCTCTTCGCTCAGCGCGCGGTAGCGGGCGATGTAGCTGCGGAAGTTGTCAACGGTCTGCTGGTTGTTGTACTGCGCGTCCAGACCGGCCTGGTCATAGCCGCGGTATACGCTAGGGACGGCATGGACCGGCGACGCCGCCGCTGGGGTGTTCAGTGTCATGTCGTCATGCCGTTGATGTCCGTCCGCGGTCGTCTGGGGCGCGGGCACTGGCTTTAATGGTGATGCCCGTGCTCACCATGCACATGCTGGTGGGCAATCTCTTCTTCGGATGCCGTGCGCACATCGGTGACCTTGAGCGTGAAGCGCAGCGCCTTGCTGGCCAGCGGGTGGTTGGCGTCGAGCAGCACGGTGTCGCCCTTGATCTTGGTGACGTTGAAGATCTGCACGCGCCCGTCGTCGCCCCGACCTTCAAGCTGGCCGCCCACCTTCACGCCGGGCGGGAACTGGCTGCGTGGAATGGTGCGCACCAGTGCTTCGTCGCGCAGGCCAAATGCGTCTTCGGCGGCCAGCGCCAGCACGGTCTGGTAGCCGGGCTCCTGGCCCTCCAGCGCTTCCTCGATTTTCGGCAGGGTGTTGCCATAGCCGCCATGCAGGTAGACCATCGGGTCCTTGCTCTCTTCGATCAGCTTGCCGTTGGCGTCTGACACCTTGAAGCGCAGGGTGACGGCGGTGTTTTTTTCGATTTTCATGGGGCTCTGCAAAATGGTGTGGGGGGTGTAGATCAGGTTGCCGCATCGCACCCCAAGAGGTGCCCTGCGGCGATGGGGATGATCTTAGCAACCCGTTGAAAACCCCGTTGCGGGCTTCAGGTGTCATGACATGGATGGGTAAACTGCCTGCGGCGCTGCTCCATGGTTGCGTCATGAGTCCAAAAAAAAGAGGATGTGAGATGAGTGGTCCCGGCTCTGTTGCCACGGCAGATGCACCGATGCCCGGCGCCATCGAGCTCTTGCCTGCAGTGGCCACGCCCCGGCAATTGTTCGTGCTGCTGCACGACGCCGGCGGGCATGGCACCGACATGCTGGAGCTGGGGCAGGTGCTGGGCGGCGCCTTCCCCGAGGCAGCCGTGCTAATTCCTGAAGGGTTGGCAGGCGAGCATGCTGACCCGGCCGTGGCGCTGGCTTCGGGTGACGACGACGCGACGGCACTGGCCGCGCGCGTGCAACGGCTGGCCGGGTTTGTGCGCGCGCAGCAGCAGCGCTTTGATGTGCTGCAGACCGACACCGCACTCGCGGGCTTTGGTGCGGGCGCCAGTCTGGCCCTGGCACTGAGCGACGCGCACGACGGTACGGTGGGCCGGGTCTTGGCGTTTG
>CALSAU010000341.1:0-3458 GCA_943372985.1 Polaromonas sp. YR568
ACGACGCGTTCAGCTAAATACAGTGTGCATGTCAGCCTTGTTCCAGGAAAATGCCAACAGCCTCCCTGTGCGGGTTGCGACCACTTTCACGAGGAAACCCCATGAGATCCCTGCTGTATCCGCTCTTCGCGCTCGCACTCGGCGTGTCCTGCATGTCTACCGCTGCAGCGTCGGCGCTAAAGCCACCGGCCGCGGGTGTGGTTCTGTTGCACGGCACGGGCGGCTCGTCAATGAGCATGGCGCCACTCGAGTATGAGTTGCGCGAAAAGGGCTATGCCGTGGACAGCTTGGAAATGCCTTGGTCTGCCATGCGCTCGCACGATGTGCCCGTTGCCACCGCTGAAAAGAAGGTGACCGATGCCCTGCAGGCGATGCGCGCCAAGGGTGTGCGCAAAGTCTTTCTTGCGGGCTTCAGCAAAGGCGGCCTCTTCGCGGGCTACGTGGCGGCCCGCACACACGTCGACGGCCTCATCGCCATTGCGCCAAACGGGGGCAGCAACACGAGCCGATACCTTTCCACCCTGGAGCAGGCACGAGCCCTCATCGCGCAGGGCAAGGGCGACGAGAGGATCATGCTGGAACAGTATTCTCCCATTGCGGGGCGCAGCTATCCGACGCTTACCGTTCCTTCTGCGTACGTGACCTGGTTTGATCCGCAAGGAGCCATGAACGGGCCGAAGATTTACCGCGAGCTGCCTGCGGGTTTGCCCATCCTTCTGGTGGTGCCTACCCATGACCTGGAGAACCTCCGCCAGGCGAAGGACGCCATCTTCTCGGCCCTGCCTGCACATCCGCTGCACCGCTTGTACGAGCCGGAGTCCAACCATATTGGCGCCGTGAATGCGTCGGCTGCGGAGGCCGCGCACTGGGTCCAGCGGGTGCTGGCCGCCGGGCACCGTCAGCCCCGCTAGGCGTCGGTGCGCGTCGTATCTTCCACCTTGGGAGGGCAACGAAATTCTTCAAGGCGACTTACGTACCACCTGGGAAAGCCATGTTCTTTGGCTGCCTTGATGATGTGTTCGACATACACAAGGTCGGCCGGCTTGTCGTTTCGCCCAGGTGGCATGTAGCAGATGGCTGGCAGCATCCTGCTGTCGCTGGTTTGTACAACCACGGCCTCGGGAAGAAAGACACCCACCCCGTCTCTTGAGTACAGCTTGTTCAGTTCTTCATGAGATGGGTACACCAGGACACCACAGACGGCGTGCTGGCCTGAACGAAAGATATTTGCGTGCGGATCAAAGGCAATGTCGTAGCCGCTTAGCTTGGCGACTTCAACTGTTTCGGGATGGAAATCACCCAAGGCCATGACGTCCCTGCGGATGAAGCTTCCGTAGAAGAACGCGGCGATTCGCTTTTGAGTCTGTGTCATTCGTGCCAACACCCGTTTCAGGATTCCACAACAGTGCTACCGCGCCAGCGCCAGCGCAAGGCATTGCACCGCAATGGCCCAGCAAACGCCCAGCCCGGCCAGGTAGAGCAGCGCGCGCCAGGGCTGCAAGCCCAGCAGGAACACGCACGTGTGGGCGTAACGCAGGCCGACATAGGCGCCGAAATACATCGCACCCGCTTCGGCCGACGCGCCCAGCAGCACCCAGGTCAGGCCAAGCGCCATGAACAGCGGCAGGTTCTCGGTGTCGTTTCGCCAGACGTTGGCGCAGCGTCGTACAAAGCCGGCCTCTGCCTCGGCGGGCCGCTTGCCCATCAGGCGTGCATCCTCGGGGATGGGAAACACCCCGCTGCGCAGGCGGCTGATCACCTGCAAGGCGCTGGTGAGCGTGGTCTTTGCGAACAGGGCTGCCAGCGCGCAGGTGTAGGCAGGCAGCGCGGCAAGGGGAGTGTCAGGTGTCATGAAGGTCAATCCAGGAAGTTGTCGACAGGCGCTGATTGAACGCCGTGGCCTGCTGGACATCCATTGGCGGAAATGACAATTTCATGGTCGAATACGCCAATGGCTGTTGTGCCCCGCATCGTTCATGTTGGCGTCCTGGTCTTTCCCGGCTGCGTGCGCAGCGCTGCTGTGGTGCCGCATGACGTGCTGGCGCTGGGTAATGCGCTCATGCAGTCGCGCCCCGCCAGGCAGCGGGTGGAGTTCAGGGCGCACTGGATCACCGCCCGGCGCGGGGCACAAGTGCACAGCGCTGGCCTGGGCTTTGCCACCGTAGCGCCCGATGCCTGCCCGCTGGACGCCGTGATCGTGCCGGGTCTGGAGCACGGCAGCAACATGGACCTGGCGCGCCAGCTTGACACGCTGGCGCCGGAGCAGGCCCTGCTGCGAGCGCTGGCAGCCCGAGATGTGCCGCTGCTGTTTGGCTGCTCGGCCACCTGCCTGCTGGCACGCACCGGGCTGCTGGACGGCCGCCGCGCCACCACCAGCTGGTGGCTCATCGGGTTTTGCCGCACGCAGTTTCCTGCCGTTCAGCTGGAACCCCGGAGCATGCTGGTGCAGGACGGGCCGCTGGTGTCGGCCGCGGGCATTACCTCGTACTTCGACCTGGCCCTGTGGCTGGTGGGGCAGCATGCAGGTGATGACCTGCGCCAGCTTGCCGCGCGCATGCTGCTGCACGACAGCCGGCGCGACAGCCAGGCCGCGCATGTGTCCGCCGTACTTCAGGGTGAGGGGCCGGTGGTCATTGAGCGCGCACGGCGCTGGCTGGGCAAACGGCTGGACCAGCCATGGAGCGTGCAAGCCCTGGCGCGGCACTGCCACACCAGCGAACGCACTTTGCTGCGCCGCTTCAAGGACGTGACGGGCGTCGGCCCCGTGCAGTATGTGCAGCAGCTCAGGGTAGATCGCGCCAAGGCCCTGCTGGAGTCCACGCTGTTGTCGCTGGAAGAGATCGCCGGGCGCTGCGGCTACCAGGACGCGTCGACGCTGCACAAGGTGTTCACGCGGTGGGCCAACGTGACGCCGGGTGAATACCGTACCCGGTTTGGCTTGCGGGGATAATTTTCGACCGCCTGAGCGTTTGTCTGCCCTCCTCCTTTGCCCCATGAAAACCAGCCTCACCGACCTTCTCACCCGTATCCCCGGCACCACCAGCGAACAATGGCCGCAAGGCGAGCGGTTTGTACGGGCGCTGGCCCATGGCTCGATGTCCGTGGAGCTGTACGCGCCGCTGGGCACCGATCCGCAGACGCCGCACGCGCAGGACGAGCTCTATTTCGTGCAGGCCGGCACCGGCACCTTCCGCCTGGGATCGCAGCTGTACCCGTTCCAGCCGGGCGACTGCTTTTTTGTGCCCGCGGGTGCAGACCACCGGTTTGAAAGCTTCTCGCCCGATTTCGTAACCTGGGTTGTTTTCTGGGGCCCCCAGGGCGGCGAGGCAACGGCCTGACCTGGCTCAGGCCGTTGCGCTGGCGGCCTGCAACGCATCGGCCACGATGGTGAACAAGGCGTCCACTGCGTCGCCCGCAGGCTCGCGGCGACGGTGCAGCGACAGGCGCACCGGCGCCAG
>CALSAU010000342.1:0-3451 GCA_943372985.1 Polaromonas sp. YR568
TTTGCTACCCTCGGAGCAGAACACCGCAACCAAGGAACCACCGCCATGCGCACATCCCGACGATCGACCCTTTGTCTTGCCCTGCTGCTCAGTCTGTCTGGCGGCGTGCTTCAGGCGCAGCAAGCCACTTTTCAGGCTGCATCGCTCACGCCTGACGCAGCGCTGAAGGCCGCTCGTGCCGCGCTGGAGACTTGTCGCAAGAATGGTCATCAGGCCGCTGTGTCGGTCAATGACCGGGCTGGCAACTCGCTGGTCATGCTGCGCGACCGCTTTGCCGGGCCTCATACCGTCGAGACGGCCATCAACAAGGCGTACACGGCCGTCAGTTTCAAGCTCGACACCACCAGTTTTGCGCGGTCCACACAAGCCGGCGAGCCGGCGTCCGGTATTCGGCACCTGCCTCGCGTCGTGGCGATTGGCGGGGGAATACCCATCGAATCAGCGGGCTCCATTGTTGGCGCTATAGGGGTGTCGGGAGCACCAGGAGGCGATGCTGATGACGTGTGTGCCAAAGCGGGCATCGCTGCCATCCGCGATGACCTCGAGTTCTGAAGCGGCTTGATCAAAGGCGCCACGACCTAGTCGCAGCGCCCCGTTGCTCACAGCACTCTTTTGATGTCGGTGTAGTCCCCGCGGGCACGCAAAACGACCTTCACAGGTGATTTGCCCCGGTTGCGCCAGTACCAGCCGTGGTTGCCTGTGAACGCGGCCTCCAGCGTGCCTTCGTCCGAGGCCACACCACGACCTTTTTCGTAGCTGATCGATTTGCCCGGTCCGTCACCGTGGGTGTCGAAATTGACCATGCCGCCCTCGACCACCCACTGGTATTGCGCCTTGGCGCCTTCGGCCATTTTCAGCTTGATCTCTGTGCCTTGCCCTGGCGCCAGGGTGAAGGGCATCTCATCGCGCCACGCGACCTGAGCAGCCGCCGGCTGGGCTGGCGCCGCTGGGGCCGGGGCTACAGCCGTGGGCGAGGGTGCAGTGCTGACGGTGGCGCCAGCCGCTTTTTCGGTGGGCGAACCGGTCTTTAAAGCCGCATCCGCTACGGCTTCTGCCGCAAGCCCTTGCTTGATCGTTCCCATCTCCGTCAGGCGCAGAACCTTGCCGATGCCGGTGGGGTCAACGCCATATTCAGCCGGGAGCACGACGGCCACCAGAAGCACGACGGCCGAAACGGCAGCCAGAAGCGTGGAGCGCACCAGCTGCTTTGAGGAGGGCAGTTCGGCGCGCGAGGGGGTATCACTGTTGTACATGGTCAATATTCCTGGGGTGTTCAAGACACAAAATAGCCGGTGAGCTGCATGCCCACCAGAATGAAGCCCGCGCTCATCATGGCGACGTTGGCTGTGTAGGCGTTACGGACAAAGCTTGGCGTGCGACGCCAGTAACTCATGCCGATCAGGATGACGGCCAGGGCCAGCAGCTGTCCGATCTCAACACCCACGTTGAAGGCGAGCAGGTTGGGCACCAGTCCATCGGGCGAAATCTCGTACTCCTGAATCTTGGTGGCCAGACCGAAGCCGTGGAACAGGCCGAACACCAGGGTCGCGACCTTGGTGTTCGGCTGAAACCCGAGCCAGCGCTGGAAAGCACCGATGTTGTCCAGCGCCTTGTAGACGACGGACAGACCGATGATGGCGTCGATCAGGTAACTGTTGATCCCCACGTTGAAGTAAACGCCGAGGATCATCGTGGTCGAATGACCCAGCGCAAACAGGCTCACGTAGATGGCGATGTGCTGGATCCGGTACAGGAAGAAGATCACGCCGAACAGGAACAGGATGTGGTCGTAGCCCGTCATCATGTGTTTGGCGCCCAGGTACATGAACGGAATCAGGTTGACGCCCGAGATTTCCTGGATGTAACCCTTGTCGCCCTCGGTCACGGCGTGGGCAAAGGCATCTGCGCTGCCCAGGAGCAGGCAGATCAAGGCGACTGAAAGTAAAAGCAGACGGGATGGCCAGCTCGCCCATGGCGAACGTGGCAACCTGTCGTGGACAAGGCTGTGCATGAAGACTCCAGTGGTCTGAATCAATGGGACGCGCTGCTTGACGCAGCGCAAGGATGAGGGGAGGGCAGCAAGCCCCTAGCCCATCGGAGGGCGTTCCAGCCTCGATGCCTGAACCATGTCAATCCATGGCCTCACCACCCCGAACCACACGGGCAGCTGTGGGGTGGCTGAGGGCCACGCGAGAGGCGACGCATGCGCTTTGTCATGCGAATGGTCTGCGCCGTGGTGGGGATGATCAAGCGGCGCCGCCGGACCCGCGATCGTCCACCCGGCGTCGCTTGCTTCATCGGCAGATCCGTGGGCGTCTTCGTGCGAGTGTGAATGTTCGTGTGCCGCGCTCAGCGCAGCGATGCCGTGGGAATTTGTGTTGCCAACCGAAGAGACGAGCGCACCAAACAAGATCACCATCAGAACCAGCCAACGCACGCCCAGCGCGGCGCGGGTGGGGTCTGTGTGGTTCATGGGGCGTGGGGGCATGAAAAGCGCTTGTGCTGGCGTTCGATCACGCGATTATAGTAACCTCCCCGAGGGGATATGAGGAATATGGAAAGACAAGGTCCGCCATGAAACAACCGCATACACATCAAACCCATCCGGCCATCATCAAGCGCCTTCGCCGGGCAGGCGGGCACCTGAGCAGCACCATCGACATGCTGGAGCACGGACGCACCTGCCTGGATGTGGCGCAGCAACTGCAGGCCGTGGAAAAAGCCGTTCAGCAGGCCAAGAAAGCCCTGATTCAGAGCCATCTGGACCACTGCCTGGAAGACCTGGTCGGGCCTCTTGACCCCGCCCGGCGCGATTCACTGGACGAGTTCAGGGAAATCACCCGCTACCTCTGAGCCGCAGGCGCCAGATTGCGTCCGAACAGGCACTACCGGAAACCGACATGCTGGAGATACTCTCCCACCGCACTTACCGCAAGCTGTTTGCCGCTCAGGTGATTGCCCTGATCGGCACCGGGCTGGCTACGGTGGCCTTGGGCTTGCTGGCGTTTGACCTCGCCGGTGACAACGCGGGCATGGTGCTGGGGACAGCGCTGGCGATCAAGATGATTGCCTACGTTGGCATCGCGCCGGTTGCTTCGGCGTTTGCCGAACGCCTTCCGAGGCGCACCCTGCTGGTCACCCTTGATCTGGTGAGGGCAGCTGTGGCATTGGCGCTGCCGTTCGTCACGCACATCTGGCAGGTGTACCTGCTGATTTTTGCGCTGCAGGCGGCGTCTGCCGCCTTCACGCCGACTTTTCAGGCCACCATTCCCGATGTGTTGCCGGATGAGAAGGACTACACCAAGGCCCTGTCGCTCTCCCGCCTGGCCTACGACATGGAGAGCCTTGTCAGCCCCATGCTCGCCGCCGCGCTGCTGACAGTCATTGGTTTTCATGATCTGTTTGCCGGGACGGTGGTCGGGTTTCTCGCGTCGGCGGCGCTGGTCATGTC
>CALSAU010000343.1:0-3446 GCA_943372985.1 Polaromonas sp. YR568
AGGCTGCTGTCCAGATCCAGCAGTTTCATGAGGTCGACAATCGATGTTTTCCAGTTGAGTTTTTGCGGGTTTTTGCTGGCCATGTCATCGAGCAAGGCCTTCACATCCACCTCTGCCATCGTGGCGGAGGCCGCACCGGCAGCGGCGGCTGCACGTGCGGCAGCCTCCGATGCGGCCGTTGCTGCAGCAGCGTCTTCAGGCGACAGCGAGCCGCCGCCACCTGCGGGTGCCGGGGGGGTTTCGGCGCGGGCCGAAGGGAAAATCTTGCCGAAAATTTTGCCGAGAATGCTCATGATGGGTTCCATTTTTTGAAGTGAGGCCCCATCCTAGGCAGCACGCGCGCAGGCAGCAACAGGCAAAGGCGCGCGCCCCTGTCGGAAAATGCCTTCAAGCCGCGGCCTGCAGCGGCGACGGGCGCCTACGCGTTTTGCCCCGCCCGTCCTACCGGGGATGAGCGCGCGCTGCGCACAATGGGGCTCCGGCCATCTGCCGGCCACCCCTCCTTTTCTGCGAGACGCCATGAAAACTTCCGTGTTGACCCCCCTCTTGCTGGCCCTGACACTGGTGTTCGGTGCTTGCTCCAGCACCACCGAAAGCGGCGCGGTCGGCGCCTCCCGCTCGCAACTGCTGCTGGTGTCGTCCGAAGAACTCAACGCCATGGCCGAGCAGGCCTACGCCAAACTCAAGGCAGACGCTGCGGCCAAAGGGGCACTCAATACCGACGCGGCCATGCTGGCACGTGTTCGCGCCATCGCCGCACGCATCCAGCCGCAGACAGCCGTCTTTCGCGGCGACGCGCCGGGCTGGAAGTGGGAAGTCAACATCATCGAGAGCGAGCAGCTCAACGCCTTTTGCATGCCCGGCGGGAAAATCATGTTCTACACCGGCCTGGTGCGCAAGCTGAACCTCAGCGACGAGGAAATCGCCGTGGTGATGGGCCACGAGATTGCCCACGCCCTGCGCGAGCATTCGCGCGAGCAGGTGTCGCAGGCCACGGCGGCGCAGACCGCCATCGGCATCGGCACGCAGTTGCTGGGCCTGGGCGGCAGCGCATCCCAAATCACCGGTGCCGCCTACGAGGCGCTGGTGGCCAGCCGCTTCAGCCGCGCCCACGAAACCGAATCCGACCGTATCGGCCTGGAACTGATGGCGCGCGCGGGTTACAACCCCGAGGCCGGCGTGACCCTGTGGCAGAAGATGGGCAGCGCCACCGCCAGCGGCGGCGGCACGCCCGATTTCCTGAGCACCCACCCGAGCGACAGCAGCCGGGTGCAGCAGATCCAGTCCCTGCTGCCCACGGTCATGCCCTTGTACCAGGCCGCGCGGCGCTGAGAGGATGCCGTGATGGCGGGCTCTTCCCGCCGCGGCGCCTGACTGGTTACCATCGGGTCCGGCGTCAAGCTGCGACTGACAAGAAAAACATTGGGGGAAAGCCATGCATGCGGCCATGACCACGACCGAGCTCTACCTGATCGCCATGGCGATCATTTTCACGGTGCCTTACCTGATCTGGCGTCTTTTCAGGACGGATTACTACGCACCGCTGGTGGTGGTGCAAATCATTGCCGGCATCCTGCTCGGCCCGGGCATCCTCGGCAAGGTCTATCCCGACTATTACGCCTTTGTCTTCAGCGCACCCGTGGTGCAGTCGCTCAACGGCATCGCCTGGTGGGCCGTCATGGTGTTTGTCTGGATCGCCGGCATCGAACTCGACCTGAACAAGGCCTGGGCCCACCGGCGCGAGAGCACGATCACCGCCGGCCTGGCACTGGGCACACCGCTGCTGTTCGGCTGTGCGGCCGCCGCCGGCATGCTGATGGTTGACGGCTGGGTCGGGCCGCAGGGCATGCGCTGGCAGTTTGTCATGGGTGTCGGCATGGCCTGCGCGGTGACCGCCCTGCCCATCCTGATCCTGCTGATGGAAAAACTGGCCGTCCTGCGCCAGCCCATCGGCCAGCGCATCCTGCGTTACGCGAGCCTGGACGACATCGCGATCTGGGGCGTGCTGGCCCTGATCCTGATGGACTGGCAACGTGTCGGCCGGCAAGCCGGCTTCCTGGCGGCCTTTGCCGTACTCAGCTACCTGCTCCGCAAGCTGATGGTGTGGATGCCCGAACGCGACCGCTGGTACGCCGGCCTGGTCTGGCTGATCGTCTGCGCGCTGGGCGCAGACTGGGCTGGCCTGCATTTCATGGTTGGCGCCTTCCTGGCCGGCGCGGTCATGGACAGCGACTGGTTCAACCAGGAACACATGGACATGCTGCGCCATCATGTGTTGCTGGTGATGATGCCGGTGTTTTTCCTGAGCACCGGGCTGCGCACCAACTGGTCGGTCGGCGGGGAAGCCGTGTTCATCGCCGCGGCGGTGCTGCTGGTCGCCTCGGTGGCCGGCAAGCTGATCGGGGTGCACATCGCCGGAAGGATCCTCAAGTGGGCACCGGGCGAAAGCAGCATCATCGGCTGGCTGCTCCAGACCAAGGCGCTGATCATGATCATTTTTGCCAACATCCTGCTGGACAAACAAATCATCACCAACGAAACCTTCACCGCCCTGCTGCTGATGGCCATTGCCAGCACCATGCTGACGGTGCCGGTGGTGGCGCCCAAACTTCAGCGCATGAAGGAAATTATTTTCAGGACGAAGTAACGAACATCCTGCGTGCCGCCAAGCCGTTCGGGCTGAGCCTGTCTAAGCCTGTCCCGAACCTGGTGAGCCCCTTCGACAGGCTCAGGGCGAACGGCGGAAACCTGTCAGGATTAAATGGCCACCAGTTGCCGAACGCCGTTGGCCTGCATGTCCTTGCCCTGGCCGCGCGCAATGAACTCGCCGCGCTCCATCACCAGGTAGTCGTCGGCCAGCTCTTCCGCGAAGTCGTAATACTGCTCGACCAGCAGGATGGCCATGTCGCCGCGGTCGGCCAGCATGCGAATCACGCGTCCGATGTCCTTGATGATGCTGGGCTGTATGCCCTCGGTCGGCTCGTCCAGGATCAGCAGCTTGGGTTTGGCTGCCAGTGCGCGTGCAATCGCGAGTTGCTGCTGCTGCCCGCCCGACAAATCACCACCGCGCCGGTTCAGCATCTGCTTGAGCACCGGGAACAGTTCATACAGCTCGGCAGGGATGGGCGTACTCGCGCTTTTGTAGGCCAGGCCCATGCGCAGGTTTTCTTCCACCGTCAAACGCGCAAAAATCTCGCGCCCCTGCGGCACAAAACCGATGCCGGCCCGGGCGCGCTCGTACGGCGTGGCGTTTTGTATTGCCTTGCCGTCGAACGTTATGCTGCCGGTCTTGATGGGCACCAGGCCCATGAGCGACTTGAGCAGCGTGGTCTTGCCGACGCCGTTGCGGCCCAGCAGCACCGTCACCTTGCCGAGATGGGCTTCCAGGCTCACATCGCGCAGGATGTGCGAGCCGCCGTAATACTGGTTGATGTTTTTGACAGTCA
>CALSAU010000344.1:0-3444 GCA_943372985.1 Polaromonas sp. YR568
CGGGTTGACCTGGGCAAGGCGGGCAGCAACGAGGAAATCCTGCTCGCCGACCTGGCCGATGCGGCCGCGGTGGACGCCATGGTGCAGGGCGTGGACGCCATCGTGCACCTGGGCGGTGTGTCGGTAGAGGGCCCGTTCGGCCCCATCCTGCAGGCCAACATCCTCGGCTTGTACAACCTGTATGAAGCCGCCCGCAAACACGGCGTCAAACGGGTGGTGTTTGCCAGTGCCAACCATGTGACCGGCTTTTACCGCCAGAGCGAAACCATAGACGCCGACGCACCGGCCCGGCCCGACGGCATGTACGGCCTGAGCAAGGCCTTTGGCGAAGACCTCTCGCGTTTTTATTTCGACCGTTACGGCATTGAAACCGCCTGCGTGCGTATCGGCTCGTCCTTCCCCGAGCCGAAAGACCGCCGCATGCTGGCCACCTGGCTCAGCTTCGACGACCTGCACCGCCTGATCACGGCCTGCCTGACGACGCCGGTCCTCGGCCACAGCATCGTGTTCGGCATGTCCGACAACGCCGTGACCTGGTGGGACAACCGCCGCGCCCGGCACATCGGCTTTGTCGCCAAGGACAGCTCGGACATCTTCCGTGACGCCGTCTACGCGCGCACGCCGGCGCCCGACCTCAGCGACCCCGCCGTGCAGTTCCAGGGCGGAGGCTTCGTCAAGGCCGGCCCTTTTGCCGATTGAGGTGAGGGCATGCACGCGCACCGTTTCTACCGTTTCTGTCAGTAGCTTTCAAAACCGTCCAACAAGGAGACAAAACATGACTTTCCGCCGCCACCTGATTGCCGCCGCCGCGCTGGCATCCTTCGCCCTGACCCTGCCCCTGGCCGCGCAGGCGCAGATCGTGCTCAAGGCCTCCGACACACACCCGGCGGGTTACCCGACCGTGGTCGCTGTCGAGAACATGGGCAAAAAGCTCGAGGCCCAGACCAATGGCCGCATCAAGATGCAGATGTTCCCCGGCGCCGTGCTCGGCCAGGAAAAGGAAACCGTCGAGCAGACCCAGATCGGCGCGCTGCAGATCAACCGCATCTCGCTGGGCGTGATCGGCCCCATCGTGCCGGATGTTGACGTGTTCAACATGCCTTTTGTGTTCCGCGACATCACCCACATGCGCAAGGTCATCGACGGCCCGATCGGCGACGAACTGCTGGGCAAGGTCACGGCCAGCCCGGCCCGCCTGGTGGCGCTCGGCTGGATGGACGGCGGCGCGCGCAGCCTGTACACCAAGAAGCTGGTCAAGTCCCCCGCCGACCTCAAGGGCGTGAAGGTCCGCATGATGGGCAACCCGCTGTTTGTCGACACCATGAACGCCATGGGCGGCAACGGCATTTCCATGGCCTACGGTGAGGTGTTCAGCGCACTGCAGACCGGCGTGATCGACGGCGCCGAAAACAACCCGCCCAGCATGTTCACTTCCAACCACTACTCCGCCGGCGCCAAGTACTACGCGCAGACCAACCACCTGATCATTCCCGAGCTGCTGGTGATGTCCAAGGTGGCCTGGGACAAACTCACGCCGGCCGACCAGGCCCTGGTCAAGAAGCTGGGCCGCGAGGCGCAGATGGACCAGCGCGTGTTGTGGGACAAGAGCGTGGAAGACTACTCGGCCAAGCTCAAGGCCGCCGGTGTCGAGTTTGTGCCGGTGGACCAGAAGCTGTTTTTTGACGCCACGGCACCCGTGCGTGCCAAATACGGCGCGTAGTTTGCCGACCTGATGAAACGTATCGACGCGACCAAATAAGCGTCGCTCCCGGGCCCGGTCGCGCTGCAGTGCCTGCGCGCCCGGGCTTTCCTGCCGTATCGCGGAACCCTCATGAAACACCACACCCTGCGCTTTAACGACTGGCTGTACCTTGCGTGCATCTGGATCTCGGGCCTGTCGATCTTTGTCATGTCGCTGATCATTCCCTGGGGCATCTTCACGCGTTACGTGCTGGGCACCGGTTCGCAGTGGCCCGAGCCCATCTCGATTTTGCTGATGGTGATCTTCACCTTCTTCGGCGCCGCCGCCGGTTACCGGGCCAACGCGCACATCTGCGTGGCCATGGTCACCGACCGCATGCCCGCAGGATTACGCAGCGCGGTGGCCTGGCTCATGGACATCCTGATGGCCGTGGTGTCGGTCTTCATGGCTTATTACGGCGCCAAGCTCTGCATGCAGACCTGGGGCCAGAACATTGGCGAAATCCCCTGGATGCCGGTGGGTGCCACTTATCTTCCCCTGCCGATCGGTGGTCTTATCACGCTGATTTTTGTGCTCGAACGCATGGCGCTGGGCCACCAGGGTGACCGCGAAGTGGTCACCTACGACCACGAAAAAATTGAAGGCGAGGCCCTCTGATGGATGCGTTTGTTCTGCTGGGGTCCTTCCTGCTGCTCATGATTCTGGGGCTGCCGGTGGCTTACGCCCTGGGCCTGTCCGCGCTGATCGGCGCCTGGTGGATAGACATTCCGCTGGACGCGGTGATGATCGCGATTTCCAGCGGCGTCAACAAGTTCTCGCTGCTGGCCATTCCCTTCTTCGTATTGGCCGGCGCCATCATGGCCGAAGGCGGCATGTCGCGGCGGCTAGTGGCCTTCGCCAGCGTGCTGGTCGGATTTGTACGCGGCGGCCTGTCGCTGGTCAACATCCTCGCGTCCACCTTTTTTGGCGCGATTTCCGGCTCGTCGATGGCCGACACCGCCTCCATTGGCTCGGTGCTGATTCCCGAGATGGAGAAAAAAGGTTACCCGCGTGACTTCGCCACGGCGGTGACGGTCAGCGGTTCGGTGCAGGCCATCCTGATCCCGCCCAGCCACAACGCGGTGATTTATTCGCTGGCGGCCGGCGGCGGCGTGTCGATCGCGGCGCTGTTCCTGGCCGGTGTGCTGCCGGGCCTGCTGCTGGGCCTGACGCTGGCCGTCATGTGCCTGTTCATCGCGAAGAAGCGCAACTTCCCCAAGGGCCGCGTGATCCCGATGCGCGAGGCGCTGAAAATCTGTGTGGACGCCTTGTGGGGCCTGATGACCATGGTCATCATCCTCGGCGGCATCCTGTCCGGCATCTTCACGGCCACCGAGTCGGCAGCGATTGCCGTGATCTGGGCCTTCTTCGTGACCATGTGCATTTACCGCGACTACAAGTGGCGCGAGCTGCCCAAGCTGGTGCACCGCACGGTCAAGACCCTGGCCATCGTGATGATCCTGATCGCCTTCGCCGCGAGCTTCGGCTACATCATGACGCTGATGCAGATCCCGCAGCAGATCACGGCCATGTTCACCAGCGTCTCGAGCAACAAGATCGTGGTGCTGCTGATGATCAACGTGCTGTTGCTGATCCTCGGCACGCTGATGGACATGGCGCCGCTGATCCTGATCATGACGCCCATCCTGCTGCCGGTGGTCACCCAGCTCGGCGTGGACCCGGTGCATTTCGGCATGATCATG
>CALSAU010000345.1:0-3444 GCA_943372985.1 Polaromonas sp. YR568
TCTGCCCAGCGCCACCAGCTGGGTGTTCTCCAGCCTGCACACCTCGGTCGGGCTGGCCTTTGTCGGTGCGGTGGTGGGTGAGTACCTTGGGTCAGCACGCGGTGTTGGCTATCTCATCCTGCAGGCGGAGGGTACGTTCGACGTGAACACGGTGTTCGCAGGGATTGTGGTGCTCACCACCTTTGCCCTGATGCTGGACGCCCTGGTCGGGCGGGTTGAAAAGCGCCTGATGAAATGGCAGCCGCGCTCGGGCGAGACTGAAAAGCTCTGATGCTTTGAAGCGCTGGGAGGTGCTGGGAGGTGCTGGGAGGCGCTGTGAATAGCCGGCCAGCAGGAGTGTGAACGGGCTGCCAACCGCGCTGCAGTTTTCCTGTCGTCCTACAGGCTTTGGTGTGATGCCTCGCTACAGTGGCTCATCATCGACACCGTACCCAAGGACATCCCATGAATCTCGCCGTCAGCATTGGCCCTGTTGTTTCCCTGATTGCAGGCATTCTCATCCTGCTTATCCCGCGCCTGCTCAACTACATCGTCGCGATCTACCTGATCGTGATCGGTTTGATTGGACTCTTTGGCAGTGGTTCGTTCAAGCTCTAGGCTGGAAGGCGTACGCGCTGACTCTCATCAGCGCGTGGCAATCCAGTTGTAGTGAAGAGCAGGAGCCGCGCGGGTTACGGGGTCCTGCTCATCGAGCGTCCATCTCCCCCAGTCAGGGATTGAGGGTTTGCTGCAGCCGGCCACGGCCGGCTGTTACTGCTTTGAAAACGCTCAAGGCTCCAGTGCAATACCGACGACGCGCTCGCCGCCACCCACGGTGCCCAACGACTTGGCAGCGCCGGTTTTCAGATCAATGGTGACCCAGCGGCTGGCGTTGGAGCCGTCGCTGTTCAATGCTGCGAAGGCCACATCGCTCAGTGCCTGAATGTCGAAAGATGCCGTGTTGAAGGGCATGCCGACGCTACCCACCGTGAACAATTGCCCCGTGTTGGGCGACACGGCGGGCGTCACGCCTTCACGCGAGCCCTGCGTCACCAATGCACCCGTGGCTGCATCCAGCGCGAAGTTGGTGGTGATCTTGGTGTCGGCCTTGTTGTAGCTGTAAGCCGCGCCAACCGTGAATGGCGTCTTGCCAACGTTGGCGTCGCCGGCAGCGTAGGTCAGTTTGCCGTCGGTTTGCACGCCGTCGGTGGTGGCGTTGCTGTCGACCACAGCGCCGGTGTCGGGGTGCAGGCGCAGGTTCTGCCCGGTGTTGCTGACCACCCGAATGCGGTCCACCGTCGGGTTGAAGTCAAAGCCAAACTGCGTGCCTTCAAGCTTCACGGAAAACGGCAGGCCCACGACACTGGCCATGCCGGTGTCTTCATTGATGGTGTAGAGGCGACCGCTGCTGCCCAGGGCGTAAAGCTGGTCCTTGGACACGCGGTAATCAATGCCCAGCAGGGTTTCGCCGGCTTGCAGGCCTGCGATGTTGAGCGTGGCTTGAATGCGGCCAGGTTGGCCGGCATTGAACTTGATCAGCTTGTTGGAGGCCGTGACCGCGACCGCTTTTTCAGCGCGGGCCATTCCTTCCGAGCCGGGTGCCATGGTGGAGCAGGCGGTCAGGCTGGCAAGAATGAGCGTGGCAAGAGCGGTGATTTTGAAGGAAGGTGTGTTCATTTGGCGCCTTTCGGTGAATTATTGGAACGATGCGAGGGTGATACGCACCGCATTGCCGATCGGTTTCAAAATTTTGGATTGAACGGATCTGGCCGCCCGAAGTTGGCCATTCCGGGGTAGTCGTGCCCCTGATCGCAGTTCAGTGTCCGAAGGCCAAAAAGGCAAAAAGCCAGTCAGTCGGCAACGAAACCGCCCGGCTGACCTTGCCGCCAAGCGCGCGGTGTCAGCGCCTTCTGGATTTGACGACGGCTTTTGCCGCTGGGCGCCGGGTGGCCTTGCTGATGCCTTTTCCTGCCGTGGAGGCACGGGCGGCCTTCACGGGCAGAAACAGAACCACCGGCTGGCCCATCTTGAATGCGGCCGATGCGCTGATGTTGTTCCAGTCGGCCACGCTGCTGGCGCTCAGGCCGTAACGCCTGGCGATCGACGCCACCGATTCACCCTTGCGGGCCTTCACGGTGGTGCGGCGCGTGACCACCTCGGGCGCCAATGCCACCTGCGCGGTATCGGCAATCTGCACCGGCACATCCTCGTCGACCTTGGCGGTTCTGGGGACGAGCAGGGTGGAGCCGGCCTTGATCAGCATGCGCGGCGGGATGTTGTTCACGCCGCGCAAATCTGCTTCGCTCATGCCGGTGCGGCGCGCGGCTTCGGCGGTGCCCATGGTGGTGGGGGCTGTCCATGCCGTCCAGCTGGCGTACTGCCCCTTGTCATAGGCTTCAAAGTTGCGCTGGAACACCTTGGCGTTGTCCCAGGGCAGCAGGATGTGTGGCGTGCCTGAGGCAATGATGATGGGCCGGTGCGCCGAGGGGTTCAGCGCCTTGAAGTCCTCGATGCGCACGTCGGCCAGCCGCGCGGCGAGGGCCACGTCGATGTCGCGCGTGATGCGCACCTGCTGGAAGTAAGGATGGTTTTCAATCAGCGGCAATTCGGTGTTGAAGGCCTGCGGATTGGCAACGATGTTCTCCACCGCCTGCAGCTTGGGCACGTAAAGGCGCGTCTCGGCCGGCATGTTGAGGTCGGTGTAGCTGGTGCCCAGGCCCAGCTTCTGGTTCCTTGCAATCGCCCGGCCCACACTGCCTTCGCCCCAGTTGTAGGCGGCCAGTGCCAGGTGCCAGTCACCAAACATGCCATAGAGCTTTTGAAGGTAGTCGAGCGCGGCACGGGTGGAGGCCAGCACATCGCGGCGGTCGTCGCGGAACGCGTTCTGCTTCAGGTCAAAGTATTTGCCGGTGGCTGGCATGAACTGCCACATGCCCGCCGCCTTCGCGCTGGAAACCGCCTGTGGGTTGAAGGCGCTTTCGATGAAGGGCAGCAAGGCCAGCTCGGTCGGCATCTGGCGGCGTTCCAGCTCTTCAACAATGTGGAACAGGTACTTGCTTGAGCGCTCGGTCATGCGCTGGATGTAGTCGGGCCGGCTGGCGTACCACTGTTCGCGGTCGGTGACCAGATCGCTCCGCAGGTCGGGCATGGCAAATCCACGGCGAATGCGGTCCCACAGCTCTTTGGGTGGCTCGGCGGCGACGATTTGTTGCGCCGAGACGCGGCCCGGCGTGATGGCCTGCAGCGGCCCCGTGGGGATGATCGGCTGGGTGGTCGGCGTGCCCGTCTGCAACACCGGGTCGTCAGGCAGACCGACCTTGGAGGCGCACCCTGCCAGCAGGGCGGCGGCGACCACCAGAACACTGGTGACGGCGCGAAGCGGGGAGCGGGGAGTGTGGTGAAGAAAGGAATGGCCCAAGGGGTGGTCGGGCAGCGCGAGGGTGTCGGTTCGGGTGTGAGGCGTCA
>CALSAU010000346.1:0-3439 GCA_943372985.1 Polaromonas sp. YR568
CAGCGGCAAGGTCAAGGGCGGCCTCACCGTCCTCGTCAACGGCATCCGCGCCTTCCTGCCCGGTTCGCTGATCGACACCCGCCCCATCAAGGACTTGTCTCCCTACGAGAACAAGACCATGGAATTCAAGGTCATCAAGCTGGACCGCAAGCGCAACAACGTCGTGCTGTCACGCCGTGCGGTGGTGGAAGCGTCGATGGGCGAGGAACGCGCCAAGCTGATGGAAACCCTCAAGGAAGGTTCTTCCGTCAAGGGCGTGGTCAAGAACATCACCGAATACGGCGCCTTCGTGGACCTCGGCGGTATCGACGGCCTGCTGCACATCACCGACATGGCCGGGCGCCGCGTGCGTCACCCGAGCGAAGTGGTGACGGCTGGCCAGGAAATCGTGGCCAAGATCCTGAAGTTCGACACCGAGAAAAACCGTGTCTCGCTGGGTCTGAAGCAGATGGGCGACGACCCATGGATGGGCGTGAACCGCCGCTACCCACAGGGCACGCGCCTGTTCGGCAAGATCACCAACATCGCCGACTACGGCGCGTTTGTGGAACTCGAACCCGGCATTGAAGGCCTGGTCCACGTGTCCGAAATGGACTGGACCAACAAGAACGTGGCCCCGAGCAAGCTCGTGGCACTGGGCGACGAAGTCGAAGTCATGGTCCTCGAGATCGACGAAGACAAGCGCCGTATCAGCCTGGGCATGAAGCAGTGCAAGGCCAACCCATGGCAAGAGTTTGCACAGGACACCAAGCGCGGCGACCGCGTCAAGGGCCCGATCAAGTCGATCACCGACTTCGGCGTCTTTGTGGGCCTGGCTGCCGGCATCGACGGCCTCGTGCACCTGTCCGACCTCTCGTGGAACGAACCCGGCGAAGCCGCCGTTCGCAACTACAAAAAGGGCCAGGAAGTCGAAGCGATCGTGCTGGCTGTCGACGTGGACCGCGAGCGCATCTCGCTGGGCATCAAGCAGTTGGATTCCGATCCGTTCACCACGTTCGTGTCGATCAACGACAAAGGCGCGATTGTGACCGGCAAGGTCAAGACTGTGGATGCCAAGGGCGCTGAAATCGATCTGGGCGAAGACATCATTGGCTACCTGCGTGCCAGCGAAATCAGCCGTGACCGCGTTGAAGACGCGCGCAACGTGCTGAAAGAAGGCGACGAAGTGTCCGCAGTCGTGGTGAACGTAGATCGCAAGACCCGCAACATCCAGCTGTCGGTCAAGGCCAAGGACAACGCTGACCAGCAGGAGGCCATGGCCAACCTGAGCCAGCAGTCCTCCCGCGACAACGCCGGTCTGACCAACCTTGGCGCACTGCTGCGCGCCAAGATGGACAACGCAGAGAAGTAATCGGGTACCGATGAACGGGAGCCGCCTTCGGGCGGTTTCCTTCATTCAGCCTCCCTTCACGCCATGACCCGAAGCGATCTTGTCGAAGAACTGGCCGCCCGTTTCAGCCAGCTGACGCACCGCGACGCCGAATATGCCGTCAAGACCATTCTTGATGCCATGAGCGACGCACTCGTGCGCGGCCACCGGATTGAAATCAGGGGGTTTGGCAGTTTCTCGATCAACCGCAGGCCGCCCCGGATGGGACGCAATCCCCGCTCCGGCGAGAGCGTGGCCATTCCCGAAAAGCGGGTGCCACATTTCAAGCCCGGCAAGGCATTGCGTGAGGCCGTGGATGCACGCACACAGGTCCTGTTGTCGGCCTCCAAACCGGAGTGATCTCCGGCTGGATTTCAGACTGGCTTAACCCCTGCGCTGGCTACAATGCCAGAGCAACCGGGGGATGACCCAATGAAATACCTCATGTGGCTGCTCAAGGCAGCCATTTTTTTTACCTTGTTCGCGTTTGCGCTGAATAACCAGCAGACGGTGTCGGTGTACTTCTTCTTCGGCACCTTGTGGCAGGCGCCCCTGGTTCTGGTCGTGCTGGCAGCGTTTGCCTGTGGTCTGGCGCTTGGTGTGCTGGTCATGATGCCCCGGTGGTGGAGAAAACGGCAGGCGGCCCGCGACCATTCACCGGGCCACGCACAATCCGTCACCGACGATCCGTCCACACTTCACCATGGAATTTGACTTCACCTGGGTTCTGCTCGGCTTTCCGGTTGCCTTCACCCTGGGCTGGCTTGCATCACGCATCGACCTGCGCCAGCTCCGTATCGAGAACCGCCAGGCCCCCAAGGCCTACTTCAAGGGCCTGAACTTCCTGCTCAACGAGCAGCAGGACCAGGCCATCGATGCCTTCATTGAGGCCGTGCAGAACGACCCGGACACATCGGAGCTGCACTTCGCACTGGGCAACCTGTTTCGCCGCCGCGGCGAATACGAGCGCGCCGTACGGGTTCACGAACACCTGATGTCACGCGGTGACCTGACCCAGCCCGAACGGGACCGGGCGCAGCACGCGATTGCCCTCGACTACCTGAAAGCCGGCCTGCTGGATCGCGCAGAAACCGCTCTGCGTAAACTCGAAGGCACACCGTTTGAAGAAGAGGCCAGGCTGGCCCTGCTCTCGATTTACGAGCGCTCCCGGGACTGGATCAACGCCACCGACATTGCAGCCCGGCTGGACAGCGCCAATCACGGGAGTTTCGGTAATCGCCAGGCGCAGTACCTGTGCGAGCAGGCCGGCACGATGGCAGCCGCCGGTGACACCACGGGTGCGATGGAAGCCTTGCAGCGCGCAGCCGACATGGCGCCCACCTCACCACGTCCCCTGCTGGACATGGCCAAGCTGCAGCACCAGATCGGCAAGGCACACGATGCCCTGCAGACGCTTTTCAGACTGGAGAAAGACGCGCCCCAGGGACTGCCGCTTGCAGCGGGTCTGATGGCCAACGTGGCCCAAGCCTGCGGCGAGCAGCAAGCTGCTCTCGCATCGCTCAAGGGCAGCTACGCACAGATGCCCGGCATCGACATGGTGGAGGCGATTGTCAAACTGGAGAGAGATCCTACATCCGCCCGGCAGTGGTACATGCGGCATCTTGAGAACCAGCAGTCACTGGTGGCGGCCAGCAAATGGATTGCCGGCGACAGACGGGATGACGAGCATCAGCACGCACTGGTCCAACGCGCGCTGGACCAGGCCACCAAGCCCTTGATGCGCTACCGCTGCGCCGCCTGCGGCTTCGAGGCGACCCAGCATTTCTGGCACTGCCCGGGCTGCCAGGCGTGGGACAGTTATCCGGCTCGCCGGATAGAGGAACTATGAACACCCCCGTCGGCTGCTCACTGCGTGTAGCACCTTCCCCCCTTGCAGGGGGCAACAGCTGTGGCCCGGCGAAGCCGGTTCCACGCTGTTACTTGCCTGAGAATAAACATCCATGAGCAGCGCTTTACCCCCCTCCCCTGAACAGCTTGCCCAAGCCCGTGTGCTGGTGGTGGGCGATGTCATGCTGGACCGTTACTGGTATGGCGCGGTGGATCGCATTT
>CALSAU010000347.1:0-3437 GCA_943372985.1 Polaromonas sp. YR568
GCGACGTTCGCCGCGACGACCGTTGCGCTCACCGCGCTCGCCGCGCTCACGACGGCCCTCGCCACGGGGTTCGCGTGGCTCGCGCGGGCCGCGATCGCCCTGAGGACGGTCGGCGTTTGCGCTGCCTTCCTGAACGGGACGGTCCTGGCGCTGTGGAGTGCCTTCACCCATCGCAGCGGCCATGGCCGCCTGATTGGCGAGTGCCAGATCCTGTTCGGCGGCGTCGCGCGGGATGCCACGATCACCGCCGCGATCACCACCACGGTCACCACGTTCACGGCGGCCACGGCCCTCGCGGGGTTCCCGGGGTTCGCGCTGTTCACGCGGCTCGCGGGGTTCACGTCCGGCGTTGTCGGTGCGCGGTTGGCCTTCAACTGCTGTTTCCGGGCGGGCTTCACGAGGCTCACGTGGCTCGCGCGGTGCGCGCTCCTGGCGCTCGCTGCTCCCACCTTCTTTGCGGCCTTCACCACGTCCATCACCGCGTCCATCACCGCGTCCATCACCGCGTCCACGGCCACCACGGCGACCATCACGGCCACCGCGTTCACCGCGGCCCTCGCCTCGACCCTCACCGCGGCCTTCAGTCCGACCCTCTGGTCGGCCGTCACGGCGGCCTTCACGACCTTCGGTGCGTTCGTCTTTCTTTACTTCGCGTGCCACGGGCGCCGGGGCTGGCGTTTCCGCACCGCCGAACAGGCCCTTGATCCAGCCGAAGAAACCTTTTTCAGCCGGTGCTGCCACCGGTGCAGGCGCGGGTGCCGTGCGCACGGGGGCTTTGGCCACTGGTGCTGCGGGCGCGGCCACTTCGGGGCGTGGCGCGGCGACGGGCGCAGGTGCATCGGGCAGCACGCCCTTGATGATGGGCTCCTGCTTGTTGTGCTTTTCCTGGCTGCGACGGGTGACGGTGGTCGGGTCTTCGATCTCGTCGGCCATCTTGTAGCTGGCTTCGATGTTGTCCAGACGCGGATCGTCGTGCTTCAGGCGTTCCAGGCGGTAGTTCGGTGTTTCCAGCGTCTTGTTGGGCACCAGCAGCACGTTGATGCGCTGCTTGACTTCGATCTTCGCGATCTCGGAGCGCTTCTCGTTCAGCAGGAAAGACGCCACATCCACAGGCACTTGGCACAGCACGGAGGCGGTGCTGTCCTTGAGCGACTCTTCCTGGATGATGCGCAGGATTTGCAGCGCCGAGCTTTCGGTGTCGCGGATATGGCCGGAGCCGCCGCAACGCGGGCAGGGAATCGATGCGCCTTCACTCAATGCAGGCCGTAAACGTTGACGGCTCATTTCCATGAGGCCGAACTTGCTGATGGTGCCGAACTGCACCCGGGCGCGGTCCTGGCGCAGCGCGTCGCGCAGGCGGTTTTCCACGTCGCGGCGGTTGCGCGACTCTTCCATGTCGATGAAGTCGATGACGATCAGGCCGCCGAGGTCGCGCAGGCGCATCTGGCGGGCCACTTCATCGGCGGCTTCCAGGTTGGTGCGGGTGGCGGTTTCCTCGATGTCGCCGCCCTTGATGGCGCGGGCCGAGTTGACGTCGACCGAGACCAGTGCCTCGGTGTGGTCGATCACGATGGCGCCGCCGCTTGGCAGCTGCACGGTGCGGGCGTACGCCGACTCGATCTGGTGTTCGATCTGGAAGCGGCTGAACAGCGGTGCGTCGTCGCGGTAACGCTTGACGCGGTGCTCGTGCTCGGGCATCACGTGGGCCATGAACTGGCGGGCCTGCTCATAGACGTCGTCGGTGTCGAACAGGATGTCGCCGATGTCGCTGTTGAAGTAGTCGCGTATCGCGCGGATCACCAGGCTCGATTCCTGGTAAATCAGGAAGGCGCCCTTGCCGCCCTTGCCAGCACCATCAATGGCCGTCCAGAGCTTGAGCAGGTAGTTCAGGTCCCACTGCAATTCGGGCGCGCTGCGGCCGATGCCTGCGGTGCGGGCGATTATGGACATCCCGTTGGGATATTCCAGCTGGTCCATGTTCTCCTTGAGCTCGGCCCGGTCTTCGCCCTCGATGCGGCGGCTCACGCCACCGCCGCGCGGGTTGTTGGGCATCAGCACCACATAGCGGCCTGCCAGCGAGACGAAGGTCGTCAGGGCCGCGCCCTTGTTGCCGCGCTCTTCCTTTTCGACCTGGACCAGCAGTTCCTGGCCTTCACGGATCACATCGTTGATGCGTGCCTGGTTGACGGGCACGCCCTGGGCGAAGTACTGCCTGGAGATTTCCTTGAACGGCAGGAAGCCGTGGCGGTCTTCGCCGTAGTCGACAAAGCAGGCTTCCAGCGAGGGCTCGACGCGGGTGACGACGGCCTTGTAGATGTTGCCCTTGCGCTGCTCGCGCCCTTCAATTTCAATTTCGTAGTCGAGGAGTTTTTGTCCGTCAACAATCGCCAGGCGGCGTTCTTCGGCCTGTGTGGCGTTTACCAGCATCCGTTTCATGGGTGGTGTCCTTCTTCGTTCGTCGTCGCATTGCTCCGGCCCGTCCTGTGGAGGAGCCGAAACGTCTCAAGCCCAAGCGGGCCAACGATGCCGGGAAGACGTCGTGCGAACGGAGAGGAATTGCCGGAGAGCTTTTGACAGCACCCCACGGGCCGCGTTTGAGGCGGTCAGTGGCGTGGTCTGGGCGTAGGCGCGTGGATGGAGGGAGCGGGGGTCAAACGGATGGGGGCTGCCAGAAGGGCAGCGGTTGTCACCCACTGAGCAAGGGGTCCAGGCTGATTCCTGCGATGCGCAGAGCCGGCAGCCGCGGTGAGGCGCTGCAGGTAAAGGAAAATCAGACCGACCACTGTTGTCATCAGGGGGTTACCCGTTAAAGGACTTGATCTCACCTGGATCCGCATGGAGCCTGCAGTGCGAGACTGAAGGCTACAGGCATGGTATTCCGTGTTTGTGTTCGCAAAACGTCGACTTTCTCTGCAGCTCAACAACCGCCGCGAGGTGCCTGGCACTCGTCGCTTGCGGGCAATCACCGCATGGGCATCGACCTTCCAGCGAGGCTGTTTGCTTGCCTTTTTCAGAGGCGGGGGATGTGTGTGGACTAAACTCCAGACAAATCAACCACTTACAGCGTATCGCTAGTGAAACACATTATAGGGCTAGCGTCAGGCAAGGCAAGACGAAGCGGAGAACCCAAGGATCAGCCAGCAGCGCTGCCCCTGCGCGCCGAGCCGCAGGGGGCGTTGCCGACACCGCCCGCACCCGCTTTGCCGGCCGCCGCGCAGGCCAGCCTGGTCACGGTCGATGAGGATTACGCCGGCCAGCGGCTGGACAACTTCCTGATCCGCCACCTCAAGGGCGTGCCCAAAACCCACGTGTACCGCATCATCCGCAGCGGGGAAGTGCGAGTCAACAAAGGTCGGGCGCATGCCGACACCCGGGTCGAGGCGGGCGACGTGGTGCGTCTGCCGCCAGTGCGCACCTCTGAGCGGGCAGAGCAGAAG
>CALSAU010000348.1:0-3434 GCA_943372985.1 Polaromonas sp. YR568
CTGCAGCCGGAAGAACAGCACACTCCAGAGCGTGTTGAGCGCGCCGTTGATGGCGAACAGCACAATCACCGCGCGGCGACTGGCGCTGTCAGGGGCTGCTCGCCACGCCATCACGCCCGCCGCAGCGGCCAGCGCGAAGATGGTGGTCCAGGCGATGCCAAACCACGCGTCGGGCGGTTGCCATGGCGGGCGCACCAGGGCGCGGTACCACGGGCCCAGCACAGTCAGCCAGGCGCCGAGGCTGGACACCGCCAACGCGGCGGCAGAGGCAATGAGGATCGGTGCGAGGAGGGCCTTGCGCGTCATACCCGGGCAAGCCCGAGCAGGTGCGCCATGTCCTTGAAGAAGATGCGCACATGCGCCATCGGTTTCTTGCGGGCCAGTTCCTTGTTCATGTAGGACTCGAAGGTGAGCTGCTGCACGTCGCGGTCTTCGCAGATCTTCACGAAGCGCTCGCGGCGCTTGTCGGTGCGGTACCAGAAGGACTGCATGATGCCCAGCACCCAGAACACCGTACCGTGGGTTTTCATGAAGCGTTTGCGTGCCAGCTTGAGCGCGCCGACGTTGCCGGTCTGCAGCAGCTCATGCACCGACTCCGCCGCGAGCTGGCCACCGACCATGGCGTAGTAAATGCCTTCGCCGGAAGCAGGTGCCACCACACCCGCTGCATCGCCGGCCAGCACCACATCCCTGCCGTTGTCCCAGCGGGGCAGGGGTTTCATCGGGATGGGTGCGCCCTCGCGGCGCAGGGTTTCGGTGCCGTCAAGGCCTGCTGTTGCGCGCAGACGCGAGACCGCCGCCTTGAGCGAGAAGCCCTTGTCTGCGCTGCCGGTGCCTATGCTCATGGTGTCGCCGTGCGGGAAGACCCAGCCGTAAAAGTCGGGCGACAGCGTGCCCTGGTAGAAGACGTCACAGCGTGCGGCGTCATAGCCGGGGGTCTGGGCCGCAGGTGCGCGGACGATCTCGTGGTACGCAAAAACGTATTTGGTTTTCTCGGCGCCGGGCACAGCCTGGCGGGCGACTTCAGACCGTGCGCCGTCTGCGCCGATCACGCTTCGCGCCTTGACCGATGCGGGCACGCCTTCGCCGCGGGTGTGCTTGTCGCGCACGAGGTAGTGAACGACGCTGGTGCCTTGCGCATCGCGCTCCAGTCTGACAAAGCTGCCCGTGCGTCGGACAGCACCCGCAGCGGCCGCACGTTCACGCAGCCACTCGTCGAATGCGTCGCGGTTGACCATGCCGACAAAGCCGTTCTCGATGGGAATGTCCACATGCCGCCTTGACGGTGCAATCATGCGGGCGCAGCGGGCGCGTGCCACCAGCAGGCTGTCGGGGATGGCGAAATCCTTGATGAGCCGGGGTGGTATCGCGCCACCACAGGGCTTGATTCGACCCGCCCTGTCCAGCAGCAGAACGGAATGACCCTGGCGTGCCAGCTCATGGGCCGCCGTGGCGCCTGAAGGGCCGCCGCCAACTACCACCACATCGAAAGTTTCAGTTGAGTCCATCGTGATCACCTTGGTTCTGTTTCACATTGCATCGGGCCGTGTTGCGGGTTTTGTTGTTCATTGATTCCCTGACGGCGGGTCTGCATCTCATGCCTGCGGTGTCAGTGAATAGCTGCCGGGTGCGGTCGGCCCTGTGGCCTGTGGCGCTGCTGCTGTCGAAAGTGGTGTCTGAGCCGGGCTGCTGATCTTCCAGGCCAGTGCTGCAGAGACCAGGAAGAGGGCGGCCTCCAGGCCGAAGACCGAGGCGTAAGCGACGCCCGGCGAGGCAATCAGAAAGCGCGCGATGTCGCTGGCGGCCGTGCCGACCAGCCCACCCAGCCCGAAGGCCACCGCTTGCGCTGCGCCCCACAAGCCCATGCGCACGCCCTCGCGTGACTGGCGGCCTTCGTTGGCCATGCGCATCATGGAGCCGATGGCGCCAATGGAGAAGGCGCCGTTGGCGACGCCCAGCGCAAACACGTTTTCCTTCAATGGCCAGCCAAGGCCTGTCAGGCCAGCGGCCACCAGTCCGGCCATCGCGATGCCGGAGGCCACGCAACCGCCAATGGTCCAGCCGCGCAGCGAGCCCACATGCCGCCACAGCGGATGGTGGGCCTGACGTGCGCCCCAGGCCCCTGCAGCGGCGACCAGCAGCATGCCCAGCAAGACGCCTGCGTGCTGCACACCGGCCAGTTGGGTCGATGCACCGGGAGTAAAGCCGAATACCGTGCCGGCGAAGGGCTCCAGAATCAGGTCCTGTGCGCTGTAAGCCAGCATGGAGACGAATACAAAAATGGTGAAGCGGCGCGCTGCCGGCTCACTCCAGACCTGCTGCAGCGCCTCCAGAAACTGATGCCGACCGGTGGACGATGCTGCTTGTATTGGGGCCTGCTGCAGTGGGGAGTTTGCCGGGACCCGCGGAGCGCGTTCTTCCAGCCGGTAGAGTGCAGCCGCTGTCAGTGTCAGGGCTGCTGCGGCCACGATGCAGGTCACCAGCACCAGCCGCGCCGGGGAGTACGGGTCCAGCCAGTGGCCGGCCAGTCCGGCCGTCATGGCAAAGCCGAAGATCATCATCATCCAGACCATGGTCGCCGCGCCGGCGCGTCGGCCCGCTGGAACGCGCTTGGCCAGCAGAACCAGCAGCGCGGTACCGCTGGCGCTGACCCCCAAACCGATCAACACAAAACCAGCAACAGCCAACGCCATGCCCGCCGCTGGGTTGGTGGCCATCCATGCGGTGGCCAGCGACGCGGTGATACCACCGGTGGCCAGAACCGCCATGCCACCCATGATCCACGGGGTGCGTCTGCCACCGACATCCGAGCCATGGCCCATGCGCGGACGGGTGATCTGCACCAGGTAGTGCAGTGCCACCAGAAAACCGGGCAGCAGCGCTGGCAGGGCCAGCTCGACCACCATCACGCGGTTCAGGGTCGAAGTGGTGAGCACCACGATGGCACCCAGCGCCGCCTGCACCAGACCCAGGCGAGCCACGCTGAGCCAGCCAAAAGTCTGTGAGGGCGCGGCAGTGTTCATCCGACCGTTGCCATGCTGATCGAACGAAGTGCGAAGGCGCTGACCATCATGCCGGCCACGAACAGTGGCACACCGAAGCCGCTGTACCAGAGCGCACGCGATGTGGGCTCCTGCATGAAGCGCCGCATCATGAACGCCTGCAGCAGCACCAGCACCGCAACACCCGCCGCGTGAAGGGGCCGCTGCCATTGCACAAGCAAAAGAATCACCACCAGTTGTGGAATGGCCATGAAGAGGCAGGCCACCCGCGCGGCCTTGTCCACACCGAGCTGCACGGGCAGCGAACGCACGCCCATCTGGCGGTCGCCAGCCACCGCCTTGAAGTCGTTCAGCGTCATGATGCCGTGCGTCGCAGCGCTGTAGAGCGCGGCAAGAATCAGCGAGTGCCCGTGCGGCATGCTGCCGCCGGCC
>CALSAU010000349.1:0-3433 GCA_943372985.1 Polaromonas sp. YR568
CGCGTGGTTTCATAGTCGGCAGATATGCCGGGTGCCCACATGGTCCTGGTGCCACCAAAGTCGTTGCCGCGCACCTTGCCCAAGCCGCCCACAAACCAGAAGTTGGCCTGCGAATGCGGTCCGTTGATGCGGTGCAGCAGTCGGGTGTAGGTGAGCTCGGCAAACTCGCGCGTGAGGCGCTTGTCGTCCGAGCGCATGTACACGCCGCCAGCACCCACAGCGTCGCGTGGCGTGAAGGCGTGGTTGACCCAGGCCTCCTGCCAGTTGGAGCTGAAGTCGCCCATCGCCATGGTGCTGTCCTTGAAGCCCATGGGGCCCGCGTGAACGGCTGCGGCAGCGAGTGTCAGAAAGCTGCTGACAAGTAGACGCAACGCGGCCTTCATGGCACCCTCCGGATGCTGGTGACGGTGAGCTCATCGTTCTCCACCGCAACCGAGAAGCGGACCTTGTCGCCCACCTTCAGTGGCTTGAGCAGGGCCGCGTCCCTGACCTTGAAAGGCATGGTCATGGCGTCCATGTCGATGCTCTTGATGCGTGCATGCTTCAACACGATCTGGCTTCGTTCGGCGTTCAGTGCAACCACCTTTGCTGCGACCTGCTCTGGCGGCGCGGCATGAACGGGTGATGTGCTGGCAATGCCTAAAGCCATCAGGTAGGCCGCAAAGGCCTGAATCGGATATTTCACAGTGATCTCCAAGAAGCGGGCAGCGATCAAGCCGCCTCAGCTGAAACCGCCCGCCAGTCGATGGCGGACGCACTTCGGGTAGGGAGATCAGGAAATGGGTGGTTTGAGGCCGGTCGTGCGGTCGGCGCTGACGAACAGCAAACCGTCGGCAACTGGCCCGACGGCGGGTGCAAACGACGTGTGTGGCAACTGGAATGGAGACACCGAAGCCAGCGCCAGGCACAACTCGCAGGTTTCACAGTTGCACTTTGCGATGCCACTGTTGGCGGGTGATGCATTCGTCACCGCGTCATCCGCACCTGCCATGGCCTGCATCGGACAGTCTTCCGGCATGGCGGTGTCGGCGGCATCACTGGCCGCCATGCTGACCTGCTGCGCTGCCATGCTCACGGCCATGGCGTTGCCCATCCAGCCGCGAATGGGCAGCAGGGCAATCATCAGGGCGAGGAGCAGGACGCGCATGGCGGCGTGATTTTACTTGCTGGCTTCCAGCGACAGCACGGTGTAGGTGCCGTTGATCTGGTCGGCGGTGAAGCTGACCTTGTCGCCTGCCTTGACCTTGTCGAGCAGTGCCGGGTCCTTGGCCTTGAACACCATGGTCATGGGGGGCATGTCGAGGTTCTTGATCTCGCCGTGTTTCAGCGTGATCTTGCCGGTGTCCTTGTCGACCTTGCGCACCTCGGCGTCGGCCTTGGGCAGTGCCTGCTGGGCCATGGCGGTGGCCATGCCGGAGATGGACAAAGCAGCAGCGAGGATGATTTGACGGGTTTTCATGGGAATCCTTGAAAGGTGGGGCCAGAGGTATGGACTGTCAGAAGGCGAATAAAGTTCGCGGCGTTTGTCGGGTTCGCGGACAAGCTCAGGTTTTCACGCCAGCGCGGAAGTAACTTTGGTAAACGGCGGTGCGGCCATCACGCTGTACCAGCAGCACGTCGTAGGGGTCTTTGCGGTCGCCGTAAACAGAGCCATCCATGCCGGGTGAGCCCACCGGCATGCCCGGCACTGCCAGACCCAGGGCCTTTGGCTTGTCTTTCAGCAGGCGCCGGATCTCGCGGGCAGGCACATGGCCTTCCACGACGTAGCCACCCACAAGCGCGGTGTGGCAGGAGCCCAGCTTGGGCGGCATGCCCAGCCGGGTGCGGGCAGCTTCGTTACCCACATCGTTGACCTTCACCTTGAAGCCATTGGCCTCCAGGTGCTTGACCCAGTCGCCGCAGCAGCCGCAGTTCGGGTCTTTCCAGACCTCGACTTCCGTGAACATCTGCGATTGCGCTGCGGGCAGCATGGAGGCCATGGCCGCTGCGCCAGCGAGGGCCTGGAGGAGGAATCTGCGTTTCATGAGGGGCTCCTTGTGAAGATGGATAGGGCTGTGGTCAGCGCGCGGCAACGGTGATCTTGCCGGTCATACCGGCCTGGTAGTGGCCGGCAATCAGGCAGGCAAAGTCAAACTCGCCGGCCTTGTTGAAGGTCCAGATCAGGTTGCTTTTCTTGCCGGCTGAAACGTGGGCCATGTAAGGCTCGTCGTGTTCCATGTTCGGGAATTTGACCATCATGGCGGCGTGTGAGTCCAGCTCGGCACGGGTGCCGATCACCATTTCGTGCATCAGCTTGCCCTTGTTCTGCACCACGAAGCGGATGGTTTCACCCTGCTTCACCGTGATGGCGTTGGGCGTGAAGCGCATGGCGTCGTCCATCACCAGCGTGATGGTGCGGTTGACGGATTTGGCATCGCCGGCGATGCCCCATTCCTTTTGCTCCTTCTTGGCGGCAGCCGGTGCCTTGCCATGCATGTCGCCATGGGCCAGTGCGTGGCCGGTCATGAAGGGCAGTAGGGCCAGGCCCAGGGTGAGGATGTGTTTTTTCATTGGTGGCTCCGTGGATGACCGTGAATTACTGTGAGTTGAAGGGATGGTGGATCAGTGCTTGTGCGATGCTGCGGCGGATGTGCCGTAGCCGCGCAACTGGTTGTATTGCGCCACCTGCGCGGTCGTCAGCAGCGCGGTCTGCCGCAGATGGGTTTGCAGGTGCGCGTCGCGGATGGCCGCCTGCAAGGCGCCGATGCGCTGCATACGGGCCGTGAGCGAGGGCGAGTCGATCTGGCGTGAGGCGAAGGCCTGGTCAAGCTCGCGCTCGGCCTCCACCAGCTGGCGACCGAGGGCGCGCACTTCGTCCTTGTGCGTGGCCATCAGCTGGGCCGTGCTGCTGCGCTGCGTTTCGTTCAAGCCCAGCGCCTGCGCGTGTTCCAGCACATGCATCGGGCCGGGGTAGTTGTTCAGCTCGGCGGCCAGCGCCAGGCCCATGCCTTTGCCTTCCATGAGGTCCTGCGCGTCCTTGTCCGACAGCGCCTTGATGGCGCGCTGTTGCTGGCCGGCGTAGGGCGTGGGCGCGCTCGCGCTGCCGTGGCTTTGCTGCGCGCTCTGTCCGTGCCCGGCGTGGCCAGAGTGCTGGGCGAAGACGGCGGCTGAGCCTGCCAGCGATGCGCCAAGCACAACAAGCCGGAGGGTTGATGAAGTGATCATGAAATTTCTCCTGATGGGCATGGTGTCAATGGCCGGCATGGCCCGAGTGCCCTGAGGGCTTGCGAATCTGCACCTCGGCACTGGTCGCTGCAGCGGGCGCTGACGAGGTTGCCGCTGCCTTGTTGCCGCCGGGTGTCTGTGCCCGTGGGGCGGACGGCAGCTCGCCTTTCCACTCATAGGCCTGGGTGCCGGGTGGCTGCTTGTACCAGCCGGGGTTCTTGTAGTCGCC
>CALSAU010000350.1:0-3431 GCA_943372985.1 Polaromonas sp. YR568
GCGCGGCCGAGTGATCGTCAAAATCTGAAAACACTGCCGTCATTGCCCATAACTGCCCGTAATTGCCCGCGCATGGACGCACCCTCGACCCATCGGAGACATTGAATGACCAGCTACGCCGAGTTTTACCGCCGCTCCATCGAACAGCCCGACGCCTTCTGGACCGAGCAGGCCCAACTGATCGACTGGCACCGGCCCTTCACCCGCGTCTGCAACTTTGACAAGCCGCCGTTCGCACACTGGTTTGAAGGTGGGCAGACCAACCTGTGCCACAACGCGGTCGACAGGCACCTGGCCACCCGGTCCGACCAGCCGGCGCTGATTTATGTGTCCACCGAAACCGGCGTGGAAAGAACCTACACCTTCCGCGAGCTGCACCAGGAAGTGCAGCGCATGGCCGCCAGCCTGAAGGCCATGGGCGTGGTCAAGGGCGACCGCGTGCTGATCTACATGCCGATGATTGCCGAAGCGGCCTTTGCCATGCTGGCCTGCGCGCGCATCGGTGCCATTCATTGCGTGGTGTTCGGCGGTTTTGCCAGCGGCTCGCTGGCCTCGCGCATTGACGACGCCACGCCGCGCGTCATCATCAGCGCCGATGCCGGCTCGCGCGGCGGCAAGGTGGTGGCGTACAAGCCGTTGCTCGATGAAGCCATCAAGCTGTCGAAGCACAAGCCCGAAGTGGTGCTGCTGGTCGACCGCGGGCTGGCACCGATGGAGCGCGTGGCGGGCCGTGACCTGCTGTGGAGCGACCTGCGCGCCAAGTACATGAGCGCGCACGTGCCCTGCGAATGGCTGGACTCCACCGACATCAGCTACACCATCTACACCAGCGGCACCACAGGCAAGCCCAAGGGCGTGCAGCGCGACACCGGCGGCTACGCGGTGGCGCTGGCCGCCAGCATGAAGCATATTTTTGATGGGCGGGCAGGGGAAACCTACTTCTCCACCAGCGACATCGGCTGGGTGGTCGGTCACAGCTACATCATCTATGGTCCACTGATTGCAGGCATGGCCACCCTCATGTACGAAGGCCTGCCCACACAGGGCCTGGACGGCCAGCCCAATGGCGGCATCTGGTGGAGCCTGGTCGAAAAGTACAAGGTCACCGGTATGTTCAGCGCGCCGACCGCGGTACGGGTGCTGAAAAAGCAGGACCCGGCGCTGCTCAAGAAATACGACCTTTCCAGCCTGCGCGCGCTCTACCTGGCGGGTGAGCCGCTCGACGAGCCCACGGCGCGCTGGATCAGCGAGGGCCTGAACGTGCCCATCATCGACAACTACTGGCAGACCGAAACCGGCTGGCCGCTGCTGACGGTGGCCAACGGCGTGGAGAAAACACCCAGCAAGTTCGGCAGCCCTGGCATTCCGATGTATGGCTACCGCGTGAAGCTGCTGCATGAATCGACCGGTGAGGAGCTGACCCAGCCGAATGAAAAAGGCGTGGTGGTGCTGGAAGGTCCCACGCCGCCCGGCTTCATGCAGACGGTGTGGCAGGACGACGCCCGCTTCGTGAACACCTACTGGAAAAGCGTGCCCGGCAAGATGGTTTACAGCACCTTCGACTGGGGCATTCGCGATGAAGACGGCTACTACTTCATCCTCGGTCGCACCGACGACGTGATCAACGTGGCCGGCCACCGGCTGGGCACGCGCGAGATCGAGGAAAGCATTTCAGGCCATGCAGGCGCGGCCGAGGTCGCAGTGGTGGGCGTGGCCGACGCGCTGAAGGGCCAGGTGGCCATGGCCTTTGTGGTGCCCAAGGATTCCACCGTCCTCACGGATGCCGCCGCTGCGATGAAGCTGGAAGGCGAGATCATGAAGCGCGTGGATGGCGACCTGGGCGCCGTGGCCCGGCCATCACGCGTGCGCTTTGTCAGCGTACTGCCCAAGACCCGCAGTGGCAAGCTGCTGCGCCGCGCCATCCAGGCGGTGTGCGAAGGCCGCGATGCCGGCGACCTGACGACCATGGATGACCCCGCGTCGCTGCAGCAAATCCGGGACCGCATGGCGTCCTGAGGCGCTTGCCGCTAGCATGCGGTGAACTGCCCCGGAGCCGCGCCATGGACAACATCGATCTGGAAGTACTGAAAACCTGCTCGCACTGGCTGGCCGGTGGCCTGCGCGCCGAACTGGTCACCGTGCTGCGCACCTGGGGCTCCAGCCCCCGGCCACCCGGTTCCATGCTGGCGATTTGCGAAGACGGGCGGGTGGTCGGCTCGGTCTCGGGCGGCTGCATTGAAGACGACATGATCGACAAGGCGCGGCGTGAGGGGCTGACGCGCCGTACGCCGGCCATCGTCACCTACGGCATCACTGCCGACGAGGCGCACCGCTTCGGCCTGCCCTGCGGCGGCACCATTGAACTCGCCATTGAACCGCTGACGGCTGCCAGCCGTATCGACACGCTGCTGGCCAAACTTGAAGCCGGTGAACTGGTAGCGCGCCGGCTCGACATGCAGACGGGCGCCGTCACGCTGAGCACTGCCCAGCCCAGCCAGCCCATGCATGTGTCGGAAGCGGCGTTGGTCACCGTGCACGGGCCGCGCTGGCGGCTGCTGGTCATTGGCGCCGGGCAGCTGTCGCGTTTTGTGGCGCAGATCGCGCAGGGCATGGACTACCAGGTGACGGTGTGTGACCCGCGCGAGGAATACCGCGATTCCTGGTCCGTGCCCGGCGTGCCTCTGGCCACCGGCATGCCCGACGACGTGGTGCAGGCCATGAAGCTCGACGCACGTTGCGCAGTGATTGCGCTCACGCACGACCCCAAGCTGGACGATCTGGCGCTGATGGAAGCGCTGCGCTCCGATGCGTTCTATGTGGGCGCCATCGGCTCACGCGTGAACAACCAGCGCCGCAGGGAGCGGTTGGCCGAACACTTCGAGATGACTGATGCCGAGCTTGACCGGCTGCACGGGCCGATTGGCCTTTACATCGGCAGCAAGACGCCGCCAGAGATTGCCATTTCCATACTGGCCGAACTGACGGCGGTGAAGAATGGCGTCGATACCCGGCGGGTGTCTGGTGTGGCTGCCGCCAAGGAAGAGGCGGGCATCGCGCCGACCGGCGAGGTGTGCTTTCTCCCGAAGGATTGAGCGGCTCGCTGGATCAACCCAACGATCAACCCAACTGCCGCGCCAGCAGCGCAGCGACATGAATCGCCTCGCGCTGTGCGCCGTCGTGGATCTGGTGGCGGCAACTGGTGCCGTCGGCCACCACCAACGCACCGGGTTGCTGTCGCACGGCGGGCAGCAGGCTCAGCTCGGCCATCTGCATCGACACGTCATAGTGCCCCGCCTCGTAGCCAAAACTGCCGGCCATGCCGCAGCAGCTTGACTCGATCAATTCGGGTTTGGCGCCGGGGATCATCTTGAGCACTTCCATGATCGGCGTGACCGCACCAAAAGCCTTCTGGTGGCAGTGGCCGTGCAGCA
>CALSAU010000351.1:0-3422 GCA_943372985.1 Polaromonas sp. YR568
CCTGAAACTCGACTGAAGCGCAGCCAAAGAAAAACCCGCCGAGGCGGGTTTTTCTTTGAAGGCAGGCTGCCCGGCGGCTGACCCGGGACTCAGCCCATGTGCAACCCGCCATTGAGCGAGAAGTCAGCACCCGTGGCGTAGCCGCCTTCGTCCGATGCGATCCACGAAATGATGGATGCAATTTCTTCCGGCTGACCCAGGCGCTTGGCCGGCACACCCGCTACGATTTTCTCCAGCACGTCGGGGCGAATCGCCTTGACCATGTCGGTGCCGATGTAGCCAGGGCTCACGGTGTTGACCGTCACGCCCTTGGAGGCCACTTCCTGCGCCAGCGCCATGGTGAAGCCGTGCAGGCCCGCCTTGGCCGTGGAGTAGTTGACCTGGCCAAACTGGCCCTTCTGGCCGTTGACCGACGAGATGTTGATGATGCGTCCGAACCCGGATTCGATCATGCCTTCGATGACCTGCTTGGTCACATTGAACATGCTGTTCAGGTTGGTCGAGATCACCGCGTCCCAGTCGGCCTTGCTCATCTTGCGGAACTGGCCGTCGCGGGTGATGCCCGCGTTGTTCACCAACACGCTGACATGACCATGCTCGGCCTTGACCTTGTCAAACGCGGCCACCGTGGATTCCCAGTCGCCGACATTGCCGACCGACGCGTGGAAGGAATAGCCCAGCGCCTTCTGCTCATCGAGCCATTTGGTGAAATCGCGGGTGGGGCCGCAGCCGGCGATCACGGTGAAGCCGTCCTTGGCCAGCCGCTGGCAAATCGCGGTACCAATGCCGCCCATGCCACCCGTCACATACGCTACTCGTTTTGTCATCATGTTCTCCTGGTTCTGACTGTGCTGGTCCGGATTCGGCAACGAAGTGCGCCGCCGTCCGGACCGACCAAATGAATCTATCTGAAATTCAGCGCTCGAGTGTGAGGGCAACCCCCATGCCGCCGCCAATACACAGGCTGGCGATGCCCTTCTTCGCATCGCGACGCACCATCTCGTGCAGCAGCGTCACCAGGATGCGGCAACCGGATGCACCAATCGGATGGCCGATGGCAATAGCGCCGCCATTGACGTTGACCTTGCTGGTGTCCCAGCCCATTTCCTTGTTCACCGCACAGGCCTGCGCGGCGAAGGCTTCGTTGATCTCCAGCAGGTCGAGGTCCTGCGGCTTCCAGCCAGCGCGCTGCAGCGCCTTGGTCGATGCAGGCACCGGGCCCATGCCCATGTAGGCCGGGTCCAGACCTGAGGTGGCGTAGCTGGCAATGCGGGCCAGCGGCTTGAGGCCGAGTGCTGCCGCCTTCTTGGCCGTCATCACCATCACAGCCGCTGCGCCGTCGTTGATGCCCGAGGCATTGCCCGCCGTCACGCCGCCGGCTTTGTCAAACGCCGGGCGCAGGCCTGCCAGGCCTTCGGCGCTGGTCTTGCGGTTGATGAACTCGTCGGCCGCAAACACCACCGGATCGCCCTTTTTCTGGGGAATGGTGATGGGGATGATCTCGTCCTTGAACTTGCCGGCGTCCTGCGCGGCAGCCGCCTTGGTCTGGCTGGCCAGCGCCAGTGCGTCCTGGGTGGCGCGGTCGATGCCGTACTTCTTGGCCACGTTCTCGGCCGTGATGCCCATGTGGTACTGGTTGTAGACGTCCCACAGGCCGTCCACGATCATGGAGTCGATCATCTTCCAGTCGCCCATGCGCTGGCCGTCACGCGAACCATTGAGCACATGGGGCGAGGCGCTCATGTTCTCCTGGCCGCCGGCAATCACGATTTCGCTGTCGCCGGTGGCCACAGACTGGGCTGCCAGCATCACGGCTTTCAGGCCCGAGCCGCACACGGCGTTGATGGTCAGGCCGGGCACACCGTGCGGCAAGCCAGCCTTGACCACCGCCTGACGTGCCGGGTTCTGGCCCGCGCCGGCGGTGAGCACCTGGCCCATGATCACTTCACCGAGCAGGTCGGCGCTCAGGCCGGAACGCTCCAGCACCGCCTTGACGACGGCTGCACCCAGTTCGGTGGCGGGAATCTTGGCGAGTGAGCCGCCGAACTTGCCGACGGCCGTGCGGCCCGCTGCAACGATAACGATGTCTTCCATGGGGTGATCCTTGTGATGAAGTGAGGGGTAATGGTGGAGTGACGGGATTGCGACCGTATCGGATGCCGTGCCGTTCAGGCCTTGACCTTGACGTAGCGGCCCGGTGCCGGCTCGATCATCTTGTGGGTGCGGCTGCCATAGGTCTTGGGCGCTGCAATCTGTTTGCCTGCGTGGCCCTTGAGCCATGCGGCCCAGTCGGTCCACCAACTGCCAGGGTGCTCGGTCGCGGTTTTCAGCCAGTCGCTTGACGCCGGCGGAAACTTGCCCGCAGGCAGTTTGTCGTTGGTCCAGAAGCTGCGCTTTTTCTTGGCTGGCGGGTTGATGACGCCCGCAATGTGACCCGAGGCGCCCATGACGAAGCGCTTCTTGCCCGGCAACTGCTGCGTCGAGGCGTAAGCGCCGCCGATGGGCACGATGTGGTCTTCACGCGAGCCGTAGATGTACACCGGCATGTCGATCTTGCGCAGGTCGATCTTCTCGCCACACACCACGGCCTTGCCGGGCTTGACCAGGTTGTTCTCGTAGTAGGTGTTGCGCAGGTACCAGGCGTAAAACGGGCCCGGCAGGTTGGTCGAATCGCTGTTCCAGTAGAGCAGGTCGAATGGCGGCGGTGTTTCGCCCTTGAGGTAGTTACCCACCACATAGTTCCACACCAGATCGTTCGGGCGCAGAAAGCTGAAGGTGGAAGCCAGGTCCTGCCCCTTGAGCAGACCGCCCTTGCCCATTTCAGCTTCGCGGTACTTGACGGAGGTCTCGTCAATGAAGATGTCGAGGATGCCGGTGTCGGTGAAATCCAGCAGCGAGGTCAGCAGCGTGACGCTGGCCACCGGCTTTTCGCCCCGCGCTGCCAGCACGGCCAGTGCCGTCCCGAGGATGGTGCCGCCCACGCAAAAACCCAGCGCATTGAGGGTCTTGGCACCGGTGATGTCCTGCACCAAGTGGATGGCTTCGATGGCGGCGTTCTCGATGTAGTCGTCCCAGGTCTTGTCTGACATCGACTCATCGGGATTGCGCCAGCTGACCACAAAGGTGCGATGCCCTTGCGCGACCGCGTAGCGAATGAAGGAGTTGTCGGGCTGCAGGTCCAGGATGTAGAACTTGTTGATGCAGGGCGGCACCAGCAGGAAGGGCCGCTCGTGAACCTTGTCAGTCAGCGGCTTGTACTCCAGCAGCTGGAAGAACTCGTTTTCGAACACCACCGCGCCTTCGGTCGTGGCGACGTTCTTGCCCACCTCGAACACGCTCTCGTCGGTCATTGAGCCATGGCCCTGGCGGATGTCGTGCAGCAAGTTGGTGATGCCTTGGGCAATGCTCTCGCCCTGGGTGGC
>CALSAU010000352.1:0-3419 GCA_943372985.1 Polaromonas sp. YR568
ACTTCCTCATGGTCTCTGGCGATGCTTTTCGGCGCAAGCTGGTTCGCGTCGCAGGCACCACCTTGAGCCGCAAGAAGATCACCCTGCAAGCCCTCAACGAAATCACCGGACAGATCCAGCGCTACCTGCAGATGCAGCTGTTCACCAGCGCGCTGGTGGGCGTGCTGACCTGGGCCGCGTTGCTGGCGATCGGGCTGGAGAACGCAGCGGTCTGGGGCGTGGTGGCAGGCGTGCTCAACCTGATTCCTTATGTGGGTGCGCTGATCACGGCTGGCGCTTCGGCCCTCGTGGCCTTCCTGCAGTTTGGCAACCTCAACATGGCACTGCTAGTGGGCGGCGCGTCGCTGGCGATCCACACTGTGGTGGGCAATCTGCTGACACCGTGGCTGACCAGCCGCACCAGCCGCATGAGCCCGGTCGCGGTGTTTGTGGGTCTGCTGGCCTGGGGCTGGCTGTGGGGCGTGTGGGGCTTGCTGCTCGGCATCCCCATTCTGATGATCGTCAAATCGGTGTGTGACCGTGTCGATGACCTCAAGCCGATTGGCGAGTTTCTGGGCTCTTAGCCGGATTGGGCCACAGCGGCGGTCAACCCGTGTTTCGCAGCCCCGCAGCAATCCCGTTGATGGAGATGTGGATACCCCGCTGCACCCGCTCATCGGCCTGGCCCTCGCGGTAGCGCCGCACCAGCTCCACCTGCAGGTGATGCAGGGGGTCGATGTAGGGGAAACGGTGGCGGATGGAGCGCTGTAGTGCCGCGTTGCCAGCCAGGCGCTGTTTCTCGCCGGTGATCAGCGTCAACGCTTCGGCCGTGCGGTGCCACTCCGCTTCGATGGCTGAGAAGATACGCTTGCGCAGGCGCGCATCGCCCACCAGTTCCGAGTAGCGCGAGGCCAGTGCCAGATCGCTCTTGGCGAGCACCATGTCCATGTTGCTGAGCAGCGTTCTGAAGAAAGGCCACTGCTTGTACATCTTCTGCAGCAGCGCCAGCGCTTCCTTGCGGCTCGCTGGCGTACCGCCTTGCCGCAGGAACTGCTCGATGGCCGAGCCGAAGCCGAACCAGCCGGGCAGCGTGAGGCGGCACTGGCCCCAGCTGAAGCCCCAGGGGATGGCGCGCAGGTCTTCGATCTTCTGTGAGGGCTTGCGCGAGGCGGGGCGCGAACCGATGTTCAGCTCGGCAATTTCCCGAATGGGCGTGGCGCCGAAAAAGTAGTCGGTGAAGCCGGGTGTCTCATACACCAGCGCGCGATAGGCTGCCATGCTGGCCGCCGACAGACTGGCCGCCGTCTGGAGAAAGGCCGGCGTGGCCGACTTGGTGGGCTGCAGCAGCGTGGCTTCCAGCGTGGCAGCCACCAGGGTTTCGAGATTGCGCCGGCCGATCTCCGGGTTGGCGTATTTGGAGCCGATCACCTCGCCCTGCTCAGTCAGGCGAATCTGCCCGCGCACGGTACCCGGTGGCTGGGCCAGGATGGCCTGGTAGCTGGGTCCGCCGCCACGGCCTACGGTGCCGCCGCGACCATGGAACATCCGCAATTGAATGTTGTGCGAGTTGGCCAGCTGATCGAACAGCTCCACCAGCGCGATCTCGGCGCGGTACAGCTCCCAGTTGCTGGTGAAAATGCCGCCGTCCTTGTTGCTGTCGGAATAGCCCAGCATGATGTCCTGCTCGGCACCGCTGCGCTGCACCTGGGCTGCAATGCCGGGCAGGGCGTAAAACTCCCGCATGATGGGCGCGGCATTGCGCAGGTCTTCAATGGTTTCAAACAGTGGCACCACGATCAAGTCGTGCCTGGCCTGCTGGTCTACGGTGCCCTGCATCAGACCGACTTCCTTTTGTAGCAGCAGCACCTCCAGCAGGTCGCTGACGGTTTCGGTGTGGCTGATGATGTAGTGGCGAATGGCTTCCTTGCCAAAACGCTCGCGCGCGACGCGTGCTGCCTCGAAGATGGCGAGCTCGCCCCGGGTATGGGCGGAGTAACTGGCGCCAACCACGCGCAGCGGCCGGGCATCGCTGAGCAGGTGCATCAGCAGGGTGCGCTTGGCAGCTTCGTCCAGTTGGGCGTAACGTGCCTCGATGCGCGCAGTGGCCAGCAGTTCGGCGACGACTTCTTCGTGCTTGTCCGAGCTCTGGCGCAAATCGACGGTGGCCAGATGAAAGCCGAACACCTCCACCGCGCGAATCAGCGGGTGCAGGCGCTGGGCGATCAGCGCCTCGCCGTGGTGGCTGCGCAGCGAGGCCTCGATGGTGCGCAGATCGGCCAGGAACTCTTCGGATCGCAGGTAGGGGTTTTGCGGTGCAACCGCATGCCGCGCTGCATCGCCGCCGGTCAGCGCCTTCAGCGTGGCGGCCAGCCGCGCGTAAATGCCGGTGAGGGCGCGGCGATAGGGTTCGTCGCGGCGGTGCTCGCTGGTGTCGGGTGAGCGCTCGGCCAGCGCCTGCATCTCGGCGCTGCAGTCCACCAGCATGGCCGAGAGCGAGAGCTCGCCGCCCAGAAAGTGCACTTCTTTCAGGTGGTGGCGCAGGGCCATCTCGGCCTGACGGCTCAGCGCGTAGTTCAGCGTGTCTGCACTGACGTTCGGGTTGCCGTCGCGGTCGCCGCCAATCCACTGGCCCATGCGCAGAAAGCTGTGCACCGGCTGGTTGCCCAGCTCGCGCTCCAGATTTGCATAGAGCTTGGGAATCTCGCGCAGGAAAGTCGCTTCGTAGTAACTCAGCGCGTTTTCGATTTCGTCGGCTACCGTCAACTTGGAAAAGCGCAGCAGCCGCGTTTGCCACAGCTGCATCACGCGGGCACGCAGCTGGGCCTCGTTGGCGGCCAGCTCGCGTGGCGTGAGAGCGTCCTTGCTGGCATTGATGGCCTGCGCCAGCGCCTTGATGTCGTCGCGTGCGGTGAGTAGCTGGGCGATGTCGCGCTCGGCGTCCAGAATGCTCTTGCGCTGCACCTCGGTGGGGTGTGCGGTCAGCACCGGCGACACAAAGCTGTGGGCCAGGGTGTTGGAGATGGCCTTGGCCGAAATGCCGGCCCAGCGCAGGCGCGCCAGCGCGACTTCGATGCTGCCTTCCTGTGTGTCGCCGGCACGCTCATGCACCGCGCGGCGGCGGATGTGGTGGCGGTCTTCGGCCAGATTGGCCAGGTGGCTGAAATAGGTGAACGCGCGGATCACGCTGACCGTCTGGTCGCCTGAGAGGCCCTTGAGCAGCTTTTTCAGGGCCTTGTCGGCTTCCTGGTCGGCATCGCGGCGAAACGCCACTGACAGCTTGCGCACCTGCTCAATCAGCTCATACGCCGCCACGCCTTCCTGTTCACGGATCACGTCTCCGAGGATGCGGCCCAGCAGGCGGATGTCTTCCACCAGCGGTCGTTCGTTGTCGCGGGCGCGGGCCGAGGTGCTCACGCCCGCGCCGCTGCTGCTTTTTTTCT
>CALSAU010000353.1:0-3416 GCA_943372985.1 Polaromonas sp. YR568
CAAGATCATTCCCAGCAAGGAAGCCAGCTGGGCCGGTGTGCGCGACAAGCTGGTCAACGGCGAGCTGGACATGGCCCACGTGCTGTACGGCCTGATCTACGGCGTGCACATGGGCACCAGCGGCCCCAAGAAGGACATGGCCATCCTGATGAGCCTGAACAACAACGGGCAAGCCATCACACTGAGCAAGAAGATTGCAGACAAGGGCGCGGTGGACGCGGCCAGCCTGGCCAAGCTCATGGCTTCGGACAAGCGCGAATACACCTTTGCCCAGACATTCCCCACGGGCACGCACGCTATGTGGCTGTACTACTGGCTGGCCAGCGCCGGCATCAACCCGTTCAAGGATGCCAAGGCCATCGTGGTGCCGCCGCCGCAGATGGTGGCCAACATGCGTGTGGGCAATATGGACGGTTTCTGCGTGGGCGAGCCCTGGGGCCATCGCGCCATCATGGACGGCATCGGCATCACGGCCGTGACCACGCAGGACATCTGGAAGGATCACCCCGAAAAAACCCTGGGCACCACAGCCGAGTTCGTCAAGAAGTACCCCAACACGGCGCGCGCCGTGACGGCCGCCGTGCTGGAGGCCGGCCGCTGGATCGACACCGGCCTGCAGAACAAGATGAAGATGGCCGAGACCGTGGCTGACAAGAGCTATGTGAACACCAGCGTGGACGCCATCAACCAGCGCATCCTGGGCCGCTACCAGAATGGCCTGGGCAAGACCTGGGACGACCCCAACCACATGAAGTTCTACAACGACGGCGCGGCGTCGTTCCCCTACCTGTCCGACGGCATGTGGTTCCTGACGCAGCACAAGCGCTGGGGCCTGATCAAGGACCACCCCGACTACCTGGGCATCGCCAAGCAGATCAACCAGATCGACATCTACAAACAGGCCGCCACCGCCAGCAAAACGCCGGTACCAAAGGACGTGATGCGCACCAGCAAGATGATCGACGGCGTCGTATGGGACGGCAAGGACCCCAAGAAGTACGCCGACGGCTTCAAGGTTCGCGCCTGAGCCCCCGCCCCTCAGTGATGAATCGTTTTATGAAAGAGGTGACGCCATGGTCAGTGCTGTGTTTCACTCCCCGCTTGAAGCCACTTTGCCGGCGGCACGCATCGACGAGCGTACCAACGAGCGTACTAACGAGCGCGCCACGATGAGCGCCGTGAGCGCCAGCACCCCGGCGAAGGGTGCATCTGCCATTAGCTACGTTAGCGACATTGGCGACATTAGCGAGCCCGTGAAAGCCGTCGCCGCGCCGGCTGCCGCAGCACCGGTGGTGGCAAGGCCTGCGCGAGACGCTTCATTCCTCTGGCTGGCCTTGCTGCCACCGCTTCTCGGCATCGGCCTGCTGGTGCTGGTGTGGGAGCTGGTTTCCATGGGCACCGGGGCCAGCATCCCTTCGCCCAAGGACACCTTCATCCAGGCCGTCGAGATCTTCAGCGACCCTTTCTACAGCAAGGGCCCCAATGACCAGGGCGTGGGCTGGAACGTGCTGAGTTCGCTGCAGCGGGTGGCCATGGGTTTTGGTCTGGCGGCAGTGGTGGGTATTCCGCTGGGCTTCATGATCGGCCGTTTCACCTTCCTCAGCCGCATGTTCAACCCGCTGATCAGCCTGCTGCGCCCGGTGTCACCGCTGGCCTGGCTGCCGATCGGCCTGCTGGTGTTCAAGGGCGCCAACCCGGCCGCCATCTGGACCATCTTCATCTGCTCGATCTGGCCCATGATCATCAACACCGCAGTGGGTGTACAGCGTGTGCCGCAGGACTACATGAACGTGGCCCGCGTGCTGAACCTGAGCGAATGGAAAATCGTCACCAAAATCCTCTTCCCCGCTGTGCTGCCCTACATGCTGACCGGCGTACGCCTGGCCGTCGGCACCGCATGGCTGGTGATAGTGGCCGCAGAGATGCTGACGGGCGGCGTGGGCATCGGCTTCTGGGTGTGGGACGAGTGGAACAACCTGAACGTGAAGAACATCATCATCGCGATCTTCGTGATCGGCATCGTTGGCTTACTGCTGGAATTTGCGCTGATTAAGCTGGCCACCGCCTTCACCTTCGAAGATGTCAAGAACTGAATCACGGAGCCACATCATGAGCGAATCATTCAGCACCAAGTACATCGAGATCCAGGGCGTCGAGCAGACCTTCAAGACCAAGAAGGGGCCGTTCTGCGCACTGCGCAACATCGATCTGAGCGTGGCCAAGGGGGAATTCGTGGCGCTGATCGGGCACTCCGGTTGCGGAAAATCGACCCTGCTGAACCTGATCGCCGGCCTGACCACGCCGACGCAAGGCACCCTGCTCTGCGCCAATCGTGAAATCTCGGGCCCCGGCCCGGAGCGCGCGGTGGTGTTCCAGAACCACTCACTGCTGCCCTGGCTGACCTGCTTTGAAAACGTCTACCTCGCGGTGGAGCGGGTTTTTTCCGCCACCGAGACCAAGGCCCAGCTCAAAGCCCGCACCGACGCCGCACTGGCCATGGTGGGCCTGACCCCCGCCGCACAGAAACGCCCCGGCGAGATTTCGGGCGGCATGAAGCAGCGCGTGGGCATTGCCCGCGCCCTGTCGATGGAGCCCAAGGTGCTGCTGCTCGACGAGCCCTTCGGCGCGCTGGACGCGCTGACCCGCGCCAAGCTGCAGGACGAGCTGCTACAGATCGTGGCCACCACCCAAAGCACGGTGGTGATGGTGACCCACGATGTGGACGAAGCCGTGCTGCTGTCAGACCGCATCGTGATGATGACCAACGGCCCGGCAGCGACCATCGGCGAAATTCTGAGCGTGGACCTGCCTCGCCCGCGTGACCGCGTGGCACTGGCCGAAAGCACCCGGTATTTGGGCTACCGCAAGGCCGTCATCGACTTCCTGTACACACGTCAGGCACACGTCGAAAAAGTGGCCTGAAAAAAGTCCCCTGAGAACGCCGCCTGAGCGCAGGCGTGGTGATGGCATGGCAGTCGCCATCTGCGTGATGCGCTACACCGGCATGGCTGCTACTGAATTCATCTGAACCAGCTGCGCCTGATGCTGAACAGACCCTCAAGGTCTGATCACCCGACTTTGAAACTACACACCGGCCCCTCATCGCTGCACGCAATGAGGGGCCGGTTTCATGAAGGCGCCCAGGCGCTTGCTGCTGCAGCGCACAACATCGATGCACAGGTGCACCACAGAGGCACCCTGCGGCATCTGGCATGCTTCTTTTTTGATAGCTGCTAATCACCTTCCTCCGGGAGCGAACAGACTTTTCCTCTGATTCCATACCAGCCAGCTCAACTGGCACATCCCTTGCTTTATTTTGATTGCTGCCGTTGCTGGCAGCATGAAGATCCGGTGCAATGACGGATCGGATCTTCAGGACGATGGCGTCCCCACGCAGGAACAAGCTCAATCGATTT
>CALSAU010000354.1:0-3414 GCA_943372985.1 Polaromonas sp. YR568
CAGCTGCGTATCAATCGGTGCAACAGACAGGATCACACCCGTCAGGCCACCGATTGTGAACACGAAGATGAAGCCGACGGCGAACAGCATGGGCGTCTCGAAGGTCATCGAGCCCTTCCACATGGTCGCAATCCAGTTGAACACCTTCACACCGGTCGGCACCGCAATCAGCATGGTCGAATACATGAAGAACAGCTGGCCCGTGACCGGCATGCCGGTGGTGAACATGTGGTGCGCCCACACAACGAAGCTCAGAATGGCGATGGAGCCGGTCGCGTACACCATGGAAGCGTAGCCGAACAGGCGCTTGCGGGAGAAGGCCGGAATGATCTGGCTGATGATGCCGAAGGCCGGCAAGATCATGATGTACACCTCGGGGTGGCCGAAGAACCAGAAGATGTGCTGATACATCACCGGGTCACCGCCGCCAGCGGGGTTGAAGAAGCTGGTGCCAAAGTGGCGGTCTGTCAGCGTCATGGTGATGGCGCCGGCCAACACAGGCATCACGGCGATCAGCAGGTAGGCGGTGATCAGCCAGGTCCAGCAGAACATCGGCATCTTCATCAGCGTCATGCCGGGGGCGCGCATGTTGAGGATGGTGACGATGATGTTGATCGAGCCCATGATGGACGAAGCGCCCAGGATGTGCATCGCAAAAATACCGGCATCCATTGACGGACCCATCTGCAGCGTCAGCGGCGCGTACAGCGTCCAGCCGGCCGCCGGTGCGCCACCGGGCATGAAGAAGGAACCGGCGAGCATCAGGCCCGCAGGAATCATCAGCCAGAAGCTGAAGTTGTTCATCCGCGCAAAAGCCATGTCGGCAGCGCCGATCTGCAGCGGGATCATCCAGTTCGCAAAGCCCACAAAGGCCGGCATGATGGCGCCGAACACCATGATCAGGCCGTGCATGGTGGTGAGCTGGTTGAACAACTCGGGGTTCACCAGCTGCAAGCCAGGCTGGAACAGTTCCGCGCGAATGCCAAGAGCCAGCACACCACCAAACATCAACATGAAGAAGCTGAACAGCAGGTACAGCGTTCCGATGTCCTTGTGGTTGGTCGCAAACACCCAGCGACGCCAGCCCGTGGGGGCGTGGTGATCATGGTCATCATGCGCATGATCGTGGTGGTCGAGAACTGCACTCATCTTGGCTTCCTTTGGTAGCTTTTACCGGTAACTTTGTCATCGGCGCCAACCGTCTCGGCGGGGCGCATACGCTGTCAATTTTTCAGACGCCGCCGCACCCTGCAGGCGTGCGGTGCGGCGTCTCCTCGTTGTTATTTGCGGGCTGCCTGCAATTGGGCTGGCTGCACCACCTGCCCTGTCTGGTTTGACCAGTTGTTCTTGGTGTAACTGATAACGGCAGCGAGGTCGGTGTCGCTCAGCGACTTCCAAGCAGGCATTGCACCGCCGGCTGCGCCGTTGAGCATGATGGCAATCTGCTTCTTGTGGTCTGCATCGAGAACGATGGTAGAACCATCAAGCGCCTTGATCGGGCCGGCACCCTTGCCGCTGGCCTGGTGGCAGGCGGCGCAATTGGCTGCGTAGACCTTTTCACCGCGGACCTTCAGGTCGGCCAGCGTCCAGACCTTGGAAGGATCATCTGCCAGCGCTGCGGCTTCCTTGGCCTTGGCAGCCACCCAGGCGGTGTAATCTGCAGCGGAAACCACCTTCACGTGGATGGGCATGTAAGCGTGTTCCTTGCCGCACAGTTCCTGGCACTGGCCGTAGTAGTCACCGATTTTTTCGGCACGGAACCAGGTGTCGCGCACGAAGCCGGGAATGGCGTCCTGCTTGATGCCGAAAGCCGGCACCGCGAAGGCGTGGATCACGTCGTTGGCGGTGGTGATGATGCGGATCTTCTTGTCCACCGGCACGACCAGCGGGTTGTCCACCTTGAGCAGGTAGTTGTCAGGCTCGCTGCCAGGCTTGGGACCGCCAGCATTGGACATCTCGCGATGGGTATTGTCGAGCGTCGAGACGAAACCGATGCCTTCGCCCTCACCCTTGATGTAGTCGTAGCCCCACTTCCACTGAATGCCCGTGGCCTTGATGGTCAGGTCGGCGCTGGTCGTGTCTTTCTGGGCCACCAACACCTTGGTGGCAGGCAGTGCCATCGCGATCACGATGATGAAGGGAACCACCGTCCAGGCGATTTCCACCGCAGTGGACTCGTGAAAGTTGGCCGCTTTGTGGCCGACCGACTTGCGATGCTTGACGATGGAATAGAACATCACCGCAAAAACGGCAACGAAGATGGCCAGGCAGATGGCCATCATGAACCAGTGCAGCCACTGCTGCTCGCCGGCGATTTTGGTCACGGCCGGGTGAAGGTTGAGCTGATTGACGGCGGGGCCGCCCGGCAGGTCGTTGACGGCATGGGCAGCCGTGCTTGTCCAGGCCGCCGCCGATACCAGAATGGTGCCCGCATGCGCGATGCCAAGCCGTGTCAGTTTGCCCATGGTGTTGCTTACGTTCATCGTGATCACTCAATCCGCTTCTGTATTTGCTTTAATTACCAACCAATTCAACCTGCTGATTATAAAGTTACCCGGTGGGCACTCGCGGCGCCAGGAACTTACTCGACGCTTTCAGCGCCGGCATCAACAGCCGCGCAAGGCCAAACGGATCTCGCGCGCCAGCGCAGGTCGCAGTTCAGGGCGCACATGCCGCCCCACTTTCACCGACTGCCCTTGCCCGGACACCTCAATCAGCGATCCGTCGCTGTCCTGGGGCTCTACCCGCACCCACTGGCGGTTGAACTCCGCGCGCTGTGTCCGGCCCGCTGTTTCGAGCTCCACGACCAGTCGCCCACCTTCAAGAACAATTCTTTCCCCGTCGCTGGCATGCCGGGCGTAGATCAGGAAGGCCGCACCCACCACAAGCAATTCCAGCCACGCAAAAGGCATGACCATGCGTGCGCCCTGCACCCAGAAGAACCCCGCAATCCCCAAGGACACCACGCACAGCGAAACATACAACCAGCCCAACTGGGCAGGCCGGAGTGAACAGTGACGCTTGAGAAGCCAGAGCACGGCATCATGGCCGGGCCCACCCTGCACGGGCAGTGTGGCGAAACGGAACGTGGGTGGCGGCTGCAGCATGTGGCAACCCTCAAAAAACTGCGGGTCGGACCTACCGACAACCGCATGAGGCTTGGGAACATACCCAAAAAATCAGCTTTGAATTGTAGCCGCGTTCACTCGGGGCACGCAGTAATTGACAGCCCAAACCCGACTGCCGCAAGGTGTCGTCCTTTGGCGATTACCGCAGCGCGCCACAGGGTCAAACGGCAGGACGCTGACCTTGCAGCATGCTGCGCATGTCGGCCACCGATACCGCGCTCAGCGGGCTCACCTTCACACGGGGAGCGGCCTTCAGGGCATGGCCATAGACCACCTCAAACGTGAG
>CALSAU010000355.1:0-3408 GCA_943372985.1 Polaromonas sp. YR568
ATCCCGCATCGCCACTCACCAGCACCGCCTGCCCCTCCATCGCAAACCGCATCACGTAGCTCAACCGGTTGCTCGGGGTGACCGAGCCGGAGTTCAGGCTTTCGGCGCGGTACGCGAGCAGGTACGTGCCGATCGGCAGCTTTTCATGAAGCGAGGCCACTAGTTCCTGCGACGGCCCCATCAGGTGAAAACCAAGTTCGGCCAGGCCCGGGCGGCCCGCTTCCTGGAAACGGTCCTTTCGCCAGCGGAAGTAGCGGGGACGGCCCTCAGGGATGGTCTCGGCGCGGATGCGAATGCGATCCCCGTTGCTGTTGCGCTGCCGCACAGCCGCGACGACTCTGGCCAGGTGCGACGCAGTGATCGCTTCGGCGGCCGTGGATTTGCGCAGGCTTTCAAGCGCCCGGACATCGGCGCCGAAAACCTGCGGATCCACCTGGCCGACGCCTCGCAGATTCATCGCCGTGATGCCCGGCAGTACGACCTTGCCGTCCCCAAGGTCCAGCGCCACGGGCTGGGCAGCGAATGCACGCACCCGTTCGGCCGCCCGCAGCAAACGCTCGTCCGATTCGATGCCTGCGCCATGCTGGTGTTCGTCCACGGCCTGTCCCAACCGGCTGGCAGCGGCCAGCAACTGGCCGGCGAAGAACGCGTCGTAGCCGTTGGCTCCCACCTGTGTGGGCAGTTCCTCGCGCAGGTCGTCGCGCTCGGCCATGAACGGCATTGTGCGTACGGCCTGGTAGGCGGCCTCGATCTGGCCGATGCGCGCGACACGGCGTTCCAGATATTCGTTCAGAACCTGGCGGGGCTCGCCGGCGGCAAACAGGCGCATCGCCAGACTGCTCTCGCCGCCCGAGACCGACGCGCGATCGATAGTGTCCCCATCATCCTGGACCGGTGGCAGCCAGACCTCATCGATTCCAAGGGCTTCGTTTTCGATGACCGGCACTAGACCGACCAGATGGTCGCCGTCGTAGTGCGTCCCCACAATCAGGTTCAGGTGCGGCTCGGCGCCTTGCCAGACGTCGGTCGGTGATCCATCCTTGTTAAACAGCTTGTTCAGGACGTGTTCGGGTTTGTAGCCCGAACCATGCGTGTCGACGCCCGCGTCGGCCAGAACCCGCACAAGGTCGCCGCCGTCCGTCCTGAACTGCAGCAGCAGGGCCGCGCCCAGTTGCACCTCGAACATGTCTACCTGAATTTTCGTTGCCATCACCTGTCCTCCTGTGATGGCTTTTTACCAGCAGTGCGTCAGCGGCGCCCCCTCAGGATGCAGGAGAGAGCGCCGCCATCAACTGCCAACCAGCGGAGCACGAGCGCAGGCTGCGGCTTACGCCGGCAACCCGGGGCGCACTTCAGCAACAGCCGCGGGCCATGTGTGGCGGGGCAGGTCGATGGTGAAAGCGCAACCCATCCCTTCGTGGTTGTGGACGCTGACGATGCCGTGATTGGCCTGCACGATCCGCTTGCAGATGGCCAGACCCAGGCCCATGCCGGATTTGTCCTGATGCAACTGGGTAAAAGGGGTGAACAATTGACCGGCCGCGCCCGGTGGCAGACCGCCGCACCGGTCCAGCACCTGGATACGGATGCGGTCACGATCGGGATAGACATTCAACTGGACTGTCGTGACGGGGGCCGTGAATTTGAAAGCGTTTTGCAGCAGGTTGACAACCGCTGACTTGAGCATGTCCCGCTCGCCCATCAGGGCCAGATCGGTGCCGCGAATCAGTACCGAAAGCTGGCAATGGCCGATTTCCGCCAGCGGTGAAGCCGATGTCTCGATTTCAGCCATGAACGGCGCCAACGGGAACAGTTGACCCGACGGCGCGTGGCCCGCCGTGACGTGCATGCGGGCCAACGCGCCATCCAGCAGCTCGCGCAGACCCATCAGGCTGTGGCCCAGCACGTCACCCGTGGCGCCATTCAAGCCAACCTTGCCGGTTTTCATGGCCTTGAGCGCCACCATGGCGCCGTTCAGGTGGTTGCTCATTTCGTGCGTCAGGAATTCCAGTTTCTGTTTGACCCCTTGCATGCGCCCGTCTTCGATGTCCAGCTCGCGCTGGTCCGAAAATTCCATCACGGCGTCTGCGATGGCGTTGTCAAGGCAGCGATTGAGGGTGCGAAACTCATTCACCCCGATCGGTTCGTTCTTTTCTATTGCCAGGTCGGTGATCGCCTGGCACAGGTCGCCGTAGTCGTGAACGACCTGGTCCACCGTGTAGCCGTGCTGCGCCAACTCCTGCCCGTGCTGCGACGCGGTCGTGCCGATCTGCGAATGCGCAGGATTCCCGTCAGCAGGGCCTGAAACCGCCAGGCTTTGTTTGGCCGCTCCGGCTTGTTCCAGGCGAAGGGTCTGGATCAGAAGATCGAGAAAAACAGGGATTCCACGGTTCATGCCCTCCCACAGCATGGGGGGAGACGCGCGATGTGCGACCTTCAGCCTGCAGCGTTCGATGAGCGCGTCGCGGTTGTCAGCGAGAAGCAGATGGAGCATGTCAAACATTTAACGCCCTGCAGGTCTGGCGTCGGTTCGGTAGCACGCTCAAGCCCCAATCGCCCCCGGCAACAGGCGGTCATATTCTTTTCTTACCACGCCATAACACTCGCAGCTTCGCGCCTCCACGCCCGGACGATCCAGCACGACGATCGTTCCGTTGTTGTAGGCAATCAAGCCGAGCTTCTCCAGCTCTGCGGCGCCCTCCTGCACGCCGTCGCTGCTGATGCCCAGCATGTTCCCGATCAGCTTGGGTGTCATGACCAGCTCATTGCCGCGCAGGCGATCCAGGCTCAGCAGCATCCAGCGGCAAAGCTGCTGGTCCAGCAGGTGGTGACGGTTGCATGCGGCCGTTTGCGTCATCTGTGTGATGAGTGCCTGCGTGTAGCGCAAAAGCAACTGCATGACAGGCCCGCCCCGCGTGAACTCTCGCAGCAGGCTTTGCGCATTAAGCCGATAGCCGCGCCCGGCGTTTTGCACCACAGCGCGGCTTGAGGTGGCGCCGCCGCCCATGAACAACGAGATTCCGACCACACCCTCATTGCCCACGATGGCGATTTCCGCCGACTCGCCGTTTTTCATCACATAAAGGATCGATACGACGGTGCTGGTCGGGAAGTAGGCGTAGTCGGGTGCCTCGCCCACCTCATAGACCACCTGCCCCAACGTCATGTCGACAGGTTCAAGCTCAGGAATCCACCGCTGCAGTACGTCTTCAGGCAGTGACGCGAGCAACAGGCTTTGAAGTACCGGTGAGGATGGTGACAGCATTGAGAAATGAGTATGGATTCATTTTCAACAGCGCGTATGTGCGGTACCGGACAGAGGCTGCCCTCAGGAGGGCTTGCCCTTGCGTGATTTGTCCTGCGCCTTGTCTTCAAAGTAGCGCTGGATCGACGCCACGGCCTGGTCTC
>CALSAU010000356.1:0-3407 GCA_943372985.1 Polaromonas sp. YR568
CGGACCATTCCTGTTATCGGGGTGGACACCCATCTGTCCGGCGTGCCGGCCCGCGATCTCACGCCACCGGCGCTGCGCCAGCGCTTCCGGCATCCGCCGGTCTGGACGCCCGAGCACAGTGTCGAGAAGAAATTTTCCAACCGCGAGCCGGCGCTGGCGGCCGTGCTGATCCCGCTGGTCATGCGCGATGAACTCACGCTGTTGCTGACCGAACGTGCGGGCAACATGTCCACCCATTCCGGCCAGGTCGCTTTTCCCGGCGGCAGAACCGACAACACCGACCATGATGCGGTGGACACCGCATTGCGCGAGGCGCATGAGGAGATCGGGCTGACCCGCGACCATGTCGAGGTGCTGGGAATCCTTCCGACCTATGTCACCGGCACCGCTTTCATCATCACGCCGGTGGTGGCGCTGGTGCAGCCGGGTTTTGCCCTGCAAGCCAACCCCGCCGAAGTGGCCGACATTTTCGAAGTGCCGTTGCAGCACCTGATGAATCCGGCCAACCACCGGCGCCATGAGTTCGCGTTCGACGGCGACGTCCGCCAGTGGCTGTCCATGCCCTACACCGGGCCGGTGGACGGCGAAGGCAGCAAGGAGCGCTACATCTGGGGCGCGACCGCCGGCATGTTGCGCAATCTCTACCGATTCCTGAGCGCCTGAGTCACCCTGAACGGCGGGTGCATATCACCCGTTATGATTTGGCAGCAGGGCACTTCCAGAAATTCAGAATTTCGGGATGAAGTGCTAGGCGCACGGAGCACAGAAGCCGGAATGTACTTCCTGTACATGAGGATTGCGAGCACCGCGCAACGACGCAATTCGCCCGAAAAATGGATTTATTGAAGTGCCATGAGTTTTTTTGCCGTTTTGTTTGCACTCATCCTTGAACAGGCCCGCCCGCTGGCCCGCGGCAATGTCATCCATGCAAATTTGCGCCGCTGGGCGCGTTGGGCCAGCCGCAGCCTGGACGCCGGCCAGCCTGTCCATGGCTGGGTGGCCTGGGGCATGGCGGTGCTGGCACCAGCCTTGCTCACGCTGGCGATCCACTGGCTGCTCTGGAGTGTCAATGTGGCACTGGCTTTTTTGTGGAGCGTGGCCGTACTCTACGTGACGTTGGGCTTTCGCCAGTTCAGCCACTATTTCACCGATATTCGCGACGCGCTCGACGACGGCGACGAGGTCACTGCGCGTGAATTGCTCGCGCAATGGCGCCAGGTCGACGCCAGTGAACTGCCGCGCAGCGAAATCGTCCGCCATGTGATCGAGTATTCGGTGCTGGCGGCGCACCGCCATGTGTTTGGCGTGCTGGCCTGGTTTTCCGTGCTGGCCGCGCTGGGCCTGGGCCCTGCCGGCGCTGTGCTGTACCGCCTGAGCGAGTTCGTGTCACGTTACTGGGCCTATAAAAGCCGGTCCATGGGCGATGTTGCAAGTCCGGCGCTGCAACTGTCGGCGGCGCGTGCCTGGCATGTGATCGACTATGTGCCGGCGCGCCTGACCTCGCTGGGGTTTGCTGTGGTCGGCAGCTTTGAGGATGCGATCGACGGCTGGCGCAACTATGCGCAGCGGCAGCCGGCCGGCCCGGAAAACCCCAACGATGGCGTCATCCTCGCGGCCACGTCGGGCGCCATCAATGTGCGCCTGGGCGGGGAGGCGCTGAAAGCCGTGTTCGCGCCCGAAGCCTCGCAGGGCTTCCAGGCCAACGGCCCCGAGCAGCCTGCGCCGGAGCTCACCGAAAGCACACCGGGGCGCGAACCCGAGGTGGCGCACCTGCGCAGCATTGTCGGCCTGGTCTGGCGTTCGGTGGTGCTCTGGATGGTGCTGCTGGCGCTGCTCACGCTGGCGCGCCTGCTCGGCTGATTCCCTTCCCAAATCATCCGTGCACTTTGTCGGCTTCGCTAGCCGTACGTCCTGTACTGTCGTCGCTTCGCCTTCGCGTTCACAAATGATGTGGAAAAGGAATAGCGGCTCAGTAACGCGCCGGCTGCGACAGCTCGGCGAACAGCTCGCTATACAAACGATAGCGGCTTGCGCTGATCCCGTCCGGGCTGGCGCCTGTTTTTACTTGCGAAATCACGCCACAACCCGGTTCGTGCAGGTGGGTGCAGTTGTAGAACCTGCAGTCCTGCGCATGGCGCTTGAGGTCCGGCATGTGGTTGGCCAGGTGCATCGGATCAATGTGGTGCAGGCCGAATTCCTGAAAGCCCGGCGAGTCGATCAGTGCGCTGCTGCGCGCCCCATCGATCCAGTACAGCGTGGTGCTGGTGGTCGTGTGTTTGCCTGAGTTCAGTGCCTGCGATATTTCCGCAGTCAGCACCTGCGCATTCGGCACCAGCAGGTTGGTCAGGCTGCTTTTGCCGGCGCCGGAGGGGCCCAGCACCAGGGTCTTCTTGCCGCGCAGCAGCGTCATCAACTGCTGGTACTGCGTGTCGTTGGCCACCGGTGTGTCGGTTTTGGGTTTGATCGCCAGTGGCAGCACCTGGTAGCCCATCGCACGATAGGGCTCGAGCTTGGCCCAGGCGCGTCCAAAGGGTTCGGCCAGGTCGCTTTTGTTCAGGGCGATGATGGGCGTGATGCGTTCGGCTTCGGCGGCGATCAGCGCGCGCGTGAGCTGGCTTTCGGAAAACTCGGGTTCGGCCGCGATCAGGATCAGCACCTGGTCGAGGTTGGCCGCAAACGATTTGGTGCGCATCTCGTCCTGCCGGTAGAACAGGTTGCTGCGCTGCTCGACTTTCTCGACCGTGCCCTCGTCCTGCGAGGGCAGCCACTGCACACGGTCGCCGACCACCGCCTGGCTTTTTTTGCCGCGCGGGTGGCAGATCAGGCGCTGGCCATCCGGAGTTTCCACCAGGCAGTGCCGGCCGAATCCCGCGACCACCAGGCCGGGCAGGGTCCCGGCAGCAGACACAGTGGTCAAGCCAGCAGCGCGTCAACTTTCGACGCGCAGAAAAAGTCGCTGGCCGAAATGCCGTTCACGTCATGCGTGTTGAAACGCACCGTGCATTTGCTGTAACTCAGTGCCATATCGGGGTGGTGGTCTTCGGCGTTGGCAATGAAGGCCACGGCATTCACGAAGGCGACGGTCTCGTAATAATTCGCGAAGCTGAAGGTCTTTTCGAGCGACCCCTCGATCAGCCGCCAGCCCAGCGCCTGCTCGCCGTTGAGCTGGCTGAGCTGGGTCACGATTTCCGTGGCGCTCAGCGCGCGGCGGTTCTGGTGGATCGGGTTCATGCGGAGGCTCCGGTGTTGCCGCCCAGGCGTGCCAGCCGCTCCGACGCCGGCGGGTGTGAATAGTAAAACTTGACGAACAGCGGGTCCGGCGTCAGCGTGCTGGCGTTGTCCTGATAAAGCTTGAGCAGCGCGCTCTGCAAGTTCCTGCCATCGGTCTGCGCGATCGCATAGGCGTC
>CALSAU010000357.1:0-3406 GCA_943372985.1 Polaromonas sp. YR568
TGGACCCGGTCGTCGCGGAAGGAGTGAGGACCCCTGGCCAGCCCCGTCCATTCTTTTGGACTGCTACTCTCAAGCTGCGCAAAGGCGCGGCCGAAGCTGCTTGCATCCGAATAGCCCACCTTTTCTGCAACCTGCTTCACGGGGTCACCGCGACGAAGCATCCTTTTGGCGATGCTCATGCGCCAGCGAGTCACGTACTCGGCAGGCGTTGTTCCCAGCACCTCCTTGAAGTGGGCCGAAAAACGAGATCGCGACATATTGGCCTCATCCGCCATGGATTCGAGTGTCCATGATCGCGCCGGCTCCGCATGCACAGCCGTGAGCACCCTTGCCAAACGCGCGTCAGCGAGGCCGGCCATGAGTCCCGCATCAGCCAGTCGCTGCTCGATCGCGTAGCGCATCAGCTGCACCATCAGCACCTCTGAGAGGCGATCAACCACCCCTGGGTGACCGCACCGGCGCGCGAACGCCTCTTCAAAGAGCAATTCCAGCGTCACCTGGAGATTGGGTGCTGCTTTGAGCGGTGTGATGAGTACATGGGGCAAGCTGCGAAGCACTGGATTTTCGGTCGCTCCGAACTCGATTGCGGCGCATACCAGCTCAACGCTTTTGCCGGGCTTTGTGCGAAGGCTGTGCACACGTGGTCGGGGGTAGAGCAGCACCGTGGGCTCGCTCAGCTCAACACTGCTTCCATCTGCGTCAATGATCGTGAGTTGACCCTCACGCAGCAGATGAAGATGCGCTACCCCATCCTCCTCATCGAAATGGGCGCTTCCGCACAGTGGGCCGTTGTGATACGTCCGGGCGCGCAGGTCGAATTGGTTGAGGAGTGTCGTGAGGCGATCCAACATGGGACGAATTATCTAATAAATGAGACTAATTAATTCAAATCGTCCATAAACTTGTTGATCTACTTCGCGGAGGTCCCATGCTTATTCCCAGATCTGTTGTCCCTGCCTTGAATGTGCCGATGCTGGCACACGGCGACTATTCGCTCTTATCCGAGAAGCCGGAGAGTTTCAGTCTGCTCGTGTTCTATCGCGGTTTGCATTGCCCCATCTGCCATAAGTACCTGCTCGAACTCGGGCGCCTTCTGAACGAGTACACCTCCCGAGGGGTAAACGTACTGGCCTTGTCCAGCGACACGCAAGAGCGCGCGCAGGCCATGTCCGACAAGCTCAATGCGCCCGATTTGCGCATGGGTTGGGGTTTACCGCTGGCTGTGGCGCGGCAATGGGGTCTGTATATCAGCACCTCGCGAGGGGCAACCTCCATAGGCATCGAGGAGCCCGCATTGTTCTCCGAGCCGGGGGTATTCCTCGTTCGTCCAGACGGAACGCTCTACTACGGGGCGGTGCAAACCATGCCATTTGCACGCCCGCACTTTGATGAGTTGTTGATGTCGATTGACATGGCAAAGGCCAAACAGTATCCGGCCCGGGGGGAATACAGCGGTCCGCTGTCTGCCTAGTAAAGCAAGGGGAGAAGCGGTATGTCTGCATGGCTGTATCTGGCACTCGCAGCACTGTTTGAAGTGATCTTCGCCACAAGCATGAAATACGCTGATGGCTTCACAAGGCCGTTGCCGACGGCGATTACCCTGGTGGCTGTCATTGGCGGGATCACATTTCTCACGCTGGCAATGAAATCCCTGCCATTGAGCATCGCCTATCCCATCTGGACAGCAGTGGGCATCTTGGGAACCGTCGTTCTGGGCTTGGTGCTGTTCGGCGAGCCGATCACCTGGACGAAGGCGCTATCGGTGCTGGCGATCATCGGTGGTGTTGCAGGACTCAAGGTGTCGCAGGGCTAAGAACGCCACACTTGGCGTGTCAGCGCGCCATTCACAGGGCAGTGCGTGATCCTCACCGGTGCCACTCACCGGCACCACTCAGCGAGACAAGCCCAGCAGTTGCGCCAGGCTTCGCTCCGGCGCGTCCCGCTGCAGTGAGATGTGGTGTTCGAGCGAACAAAGGTGCTCCTCCATGAGCGCCATCGCGCCGGCTGCGTCACCGTGTTCGATGCAGTCGACGATGCGGCCGTGTTCATCGTGCTCGCAGGCTGCATTGCCGGGGGGTTCATGGAGCGCCACGATCAACGAGCAGCGGGAGATGGTCTCCACCAGATAGCGCTCGAGGATCGGGTTGCGGCACAGTGCGGCCAGGCGCACGTGGAAGCCGCTGGCCAGGCGTGCCCAGTCCGGTTGCCCGAAGCGGTGCATGGCCTGGTGCTCTTGCGCTAATTGCTGCCTCAATGCCTTCAGGTCGGCGGCGGTAGCGTGTTGCGCAACGAGTTGAACGATGGCGGCTTCGAGCGCCCGTCGTGCCTCGAAAATCTGCCGGGTTTCCTCTGGCGTTGGTACGGCGACGATGGCGCCGCGATTCGGTCGTAACTGCACGATGTGGTCATGGGCCAGCCGCTGAAGTACCTTGCGCACCACCGAACGGCTCACACCGAACAGACTGCACAGCGACGCTTCGGGCAGCTTGGTGCCAGGGGTCAGGCGTTGGCTCATCACGCTGTCGAACACCGCACGGTAGATGCGCGTCTCCACATCGTCGCTGTCATCCACCTGGGTCAACGCGCCACTGGGCCGCATGGACGGGTCCTCGCTGCTTGAATGGCGACGTTGACGTGCCGGTGTTGACATCGAGCTGCTCAACGGCAAGAGGCGTGCAGCCGCACAGCCAGGCGTATCAACGCCAAATCGCTGCCAACCGGACCGAGAAGTGAGACGCCCAAGGGTTCGCCGTCTGGCGATGTGAGCGGAAGGCTCACTTGCGGCAGTCCGGCCAGACCGGCAATGCAGGTGATCGCCATGGTGCGCAGACGCACGGCATCCACCGTTGCAGGGTCAGCGTCGCGCCGCGGCGCCAGGCTGGCCGCCGAGGGCAGCACCGCTACGCCGTCATCGCCTAACAGCTCGCGAATATGCCGGCGTGCGGAAGCCATCACCCCGCGGGCTGCCGAGGCTGCGTCGTCGCTGACCTCCGATGCTGCCTTCCAACGCGCCTGGATGGCCGGGCTGAATGTGGGTTGGTGGCGTTTGATCCATTCGCCGTGCACTTGCCAGCCTTCATGCGCACCGACGGTGACATAGGTCTTCCGCAAGGTCTCCAGCGTCACGTCAGGGCTGGCGTGCAGACGCTGCGGACTCACTGCCAGCTCGTTGGCCAGCGCATCGAGGACGCGCTGCAACGGCCTCTGGAACACCGGGTCGGCCAGCGCCCAGGCATCGTCGAACCCCAGCACTCGGCGCGGTGTGTATGCCGTGTCGGGCAGCAGTTGCTCACCCACCCGTTCGAAGGTCGATGCGTCATGGGCCAGCCATGTGGGGGTGTCGAAGCTCGGATGCAGCGGCACCAGCCCCTCGGTGGATAACAGGCCATGGCTGGTGCGCAGCCCC
>CALSAU010000358.1:0-3386 GCA_943372985.1 Polaromonas sp. YR568
ATTGCACTGGGCGTGTTTGCGGCGCTCGTGAATCTGCCGGTGCGCGAGGCACCGATCGAGCGCAGGGGTCATGCCAAAGCCGTGGCGGCCGCCTGAGATGAATCTGAGCACCTTCCAGAAAATCGGCGTGTGGGCCCTGGTCCTGGTGGCCTCTGGCGCCGTGTTCGCGATGTACACACGCCCGGAGTTCCTGTTCACACTGGCCAATCAGGTGTGGGCGTGCTTCTAGTGTCCTGTCCGGCATGACGGCCCCGCTGCCGGCCAGCCCGCCACTGCACGGCACCGAAGCACCTTCGGCGTGGGTGCAGCGCTGGTCCCATCTGGTTCGCGCGCATGGCACCGTGCTCGACGTAGCATGCGGCCATGGTCGCCACACCCGGTGGTTGGATGCGCTGGGTCATGCGGTTACCGCAGTAGACCGCTCCAGTGACGCCATCGAGGCCATTGCCGCCTCCCTCACGAAAGGCGAGGCTGTCGTGGCCGACATCGAAAACGGCCCCTGGCCCTTCGCTCACCGGCAGTTTGACGCCGTGGTGGTGACTAATTACCTGTGGCGACCGCTGATGCCCACCTTGCTCGCCAGTCTGGCGCCGGGCGGTGTGCTGATTTACGAAACCTTTACCGCCGGCAACGAGACGGTGGGCAAGCCCTCCCGGCCCGACTTTCTTCTTCGCACGGGTGAACTGCTGACGGTATGCGCAGGACTGCGGGTGGTGGCGTTTGAGGACGGCTTTGAGGAGCGCGGTGACGGCACCGGCCAACCGGTACTTCAGCGATTCGTCCAGCGGATTGCCGCTGTCAACGAGCCTCCGATCGATACGGGTTTGCCCTCACCAGAAAGCCCCTCGCAGGCCGTCCCCGCGCGCTATCAGCTGCCTTGGGGTCTGGGTAGAATGCAGGATTGAGTCCGGCGCGCCAAACCTCTGGCTCCTCCGGGATACCGGGCAGGCCATCCGGCCACGAATGTTTACAAAAGACAGCATGAAACCCATTACCGGCAGCATCGTTGCGTTGGCAACGCCCTTGCACGAAGACGGCAGCGTTGATTACCCCGCATTGCGCAAACTCGTGGATTGGCACATTGCCGAAGGCACCGACTGCATCGGCGTGGTGGGCACCACCGGCGAATCGCCCACGGTCAATGTCGAAGAGCACTGCGAAATCATCCGCGTGTCGGTGGAGCAGGCGAAAACCCACGGCGACAAGCGCGTGCCCATCATGGCGGGTTGCGGCGCCAACTCGACGGCCGAAGCCATCGAGCTGGCCAAATTCGCCAGGCAGGTCGGTGCCGACTGCCAGCTGCAGGTGGTCCCCTACTACAACAAGCCCACGCAGGAAGGCCAGTACCGGCACTTCAAGGCCATCGCCGAGGCTGTCGGCGACCTGCCCACCGTGCTCTACAACGTGCCGGGCCGGACGGTGGCCGATATGGCCCATGCCACGGTGCTGCGCCTGGCGCAGATCCCCGGCATCGTCGGCATCAAGGAAGCCACAGGCAACATCGAACGTGCCCAGTGGCTCATCAAGGAAGTGCCCAAGGGCTTTGCCGTTTATTCCGGCGACGACCCGACCGCCGTGGCGTTGATGCTCTGCGGTGGACAAGGCAACGTCAGCGTGACGGCCAACGTGGCGCCGCGGCTGATGCACGAGCTGTGCGTGGCAGCAGTCGCCGGCGACGCGCGACGCGCCATGGAGCTGCAGTTGAAGCTTCTGCCCTTGCACCGCAACCTGTTCATCGAGGCCAATCCAATCCCCGTCAAATGGGCCATGGCCCGGATGGGCCTGTGCGGCGGTACGCTGCGCCTGCCCATGACGCCGCTGGAGACATCCAACGAGGCCGTGGTCGAAGGCGCCCTGCGCGCCTGCGGCCTGATCTGATTTTTAAGGGAACCCAAGTGAAGACATTGCCCCCAAGTGCTGCTTACCTGAATGCCAAAAAGGCCGCCACCGTCTCCGCGGTTCTGGCCTTGAGCCTGCTGGCCGGCTGCTCTTCCATCAAGGAAATGATGGACGGTGATCGCGTGGACTACAAGTCCGCTGGTGCGAAAGGACCTTCGCTTGACGTGCCACCAGACCTCACGCAACTGAGCCGCGAAACCCGCTATGTGGTGCCCGGCAGTGCCGTGACGGCCAGCGCCTATCAGGTCGGACAGTCCGCCCCCGTGCTGCCCACCGCTGCTGCGGCAGTGGGTGACGTGCGGATCGAACGCGCTGGCAGCCAGCGCTGGCTGGTGGTCAACCGCCCTGCCGACAAGCTCTGGGGACCGGTACGTGACTTCTGGCTGGAGAGTGGCTTCCTGCTGTCCCAGGACCAGGAAAACCTGGGCATCATGGAAACGGACTACGCCGAGAACCGCGCCAAGCTCCCACAAGACTTCGTGCGTAGCGCGCTCGGTAAAATTTTCGATAGCCTCTACTCCACTGGCGAGCGGGATAAATTCCGGACCCGTTTTGAGCGTCGACCCGACGGAGGCACTGAAATTTATGTGAGCCACCGCGGTATGGTGGAAGTCATTACCGGCGCGAGGAACAGTGTCGCCTCTACCGGTGACAGTTCGGTGTGGCAGCCACGCCCCGCAGACCCAGAACTCGAAGCCGAATTCCTTCGCCGGATGATGGTGAAACTCGGCGTCACGCAGGAGCAATCCAAGGCACTTCTGGCTGGCGGTACCCCGACCCAGTCATCGCGGGTGGCCAACATCAACAATGTTCCGGTAGTGCAGATCGACGAGGGCTTTGACCGTTCGTGGCGCCGCGTGGGCCTGGCGCTGGACCGGACTGGCTTCACCGTGGAAGACCGGGACCGCAGCCAGGGCACTTACTTTGTGCGTTACGTGGAGCCCGTCACCAACAAGACCGAACCGGGTTTCTTCAGCAAACTTTTCAGCGGCACGCCGGCTGCAGTGCCACCACTGAAGTACCGCATCGTGGTCAAGAGCGAAGGCGAAAAAACCGTCGTGTCTGTGCTCAACGCACAAGGCGCGCCGGAAGGCTCTGCCAACGCACAGCGTATCGTTCAGGTGATTGCTGACGACCTGCGTTGACCGGTTGTTGAACCCACGGCCAGTGATCAAAGGCGTCATTTGCCTGCGGTGATGAGGCCGTGGTGCTGAGATTCAGAAGCCTCGGCAGCGGGAGCGCTGGCAACGCCACCTTGATAGAGGCCCACGGGCCCCAACCCTTCCGCCTGTTGGTCGATTGCGGGTTTGGACTGAAGCAGCTGACGCACAGACTGGCACGGGCCCATCTGACCTCTCACGACATTGATGCAGTCTTCGTCACGCACGAGCACGGTGACCACATTGGATGCGCCCGAGGGCTGTCGCTGGGTTACCGCATCCCGGTCTGGATGAGCCATGGAACCCACGTCGCCATCGGGTCTCCAG
>CALSAU010000359.1:0-3382 GCA_943372985.1 Polaromonas sp. YR568
GCCGACGATGAAGGTCATGCCGGCAATGATGATCGGGTACCACAGGCCGTTGTACATATTGCCGGTCTGCGCCACGATGGCGAAGGCGGTGGTCGGCAGCAGGCCGCCGAACCAGCCGTTGCCGATGTGGTAGGGCAGGCTCATGGACGTGTAACGGATGCGTGTCGGGAACAATTCCACCAGCATGGCGGCGATCGGGCCATACACCATGGTGACCAGCAGCACCAGCCAGAACAACAAGGCCACCGTCAGCGGCTTGTTGATCTTGGCCGGGTCGGCCTTGGCGGGATAGCTGGCCAGCTTCAGGTCGTCGGCCACTTCCTTCTTGAACGCAGCGATCGCCTTGGCCGAGGCCTCGTCGAACTTGAGGTTGACGACATTGCCCACGGGTGCGGTCACCACCTTCTCGCCGATCTTGATGACGGCGGGGGAGCCGGCGGGTCCGGCGATGTTGTCATAACTCACCGAGTTCTGCACCAGGTAACGCTTGGCAATGTCGCAGGAACTGCGGAAGTCGATCTCGCGGGCCACCGGGTTGCCCTGGAAGGAGCACGACGCAGGATCCGCCGTCACCGTGACACCGGCGGTGGCTTGCGCCCTGGCCAGATCAGGATTGGCGGCTTCGGTGAGCGTCTTGAACACCGGGAAGTAGGTCACGACAGCCAGCAGGCAGCCCGCCATGATGATGGGCTTGCGGCCAATCTTGTCCGACAGCATGCCGAACACCACGAAGAAGGGCGTGCCGAGCAGCAGCGCGGCGGCAATCATCAGGTTGGCCGTGGTGTTGTCGACCTTGAGTTGTTGCGTCAGGAAGAACAGGGCGTAGAACTGGCCCGAGTACCACACCACGGCCTGGCCGGCGGTCAGGCCGATCAGCGCGAGGATCACGATCTTCAGGTTTTTCCACTGGCCGAAGGACTCTGCCAGCGGTGCCTTGGAGGTCTTGCCCTCAGCCTTCATTTTCTGGAAGGCCGGCGACTCGGACAGCGACAGGCGGATCCACACCGAGATGCCGAGCAGCGCGATCGAGCCCAGGAAAGGAATGCGCCAGCCCCACTCGCTGAAGGCCTGCTCACCCAGCCAGGTGCGCACGCCCAGGATGACCAGCAGGCTCAGGAACAGGCCCAGCGTTGCCGTGGTCTGGATCCAGGAGGTATAGGCACCACGTTTGCCGTGGGGCGCATGTTCCGCCACATACACGGCGGCACCGCCATATTCGCCGCCGAGCGCCAGGCCTTGCAGCATGCGCAGTGCGATCAGGATCACCGGCGCCGCGACGCCAATGGAGGCGTAGCTGGGCAGCAGGCCCACGACGAAGGTGGACAAACCCATGATCAGGATGGTGACCAGGAAGGTGTACTTGCGCCCGATCATGTCGCCCAGGCGGCCGAACAGCAACGCGCCGAAAGGACGCACGATGAAGCCGGCGGCAAATGCCAGCAGCGCGAAGATGAAGGCGGCGCCTGCATCGAGGCCGCTGAAAAACTGCTTGGCAATGATGGCTGCCAGCGAACCGTACAGGTAGAAGTCGTACCACTCGAACACCGTTCCGAGCGAGGAAGCGAAGATGACCTTCTTCTCTTCCTTCGTCATCGGTTTGTCGGGGACTGCTGTTGTTGACATGATTTAGTCTCCAGATATGAATGCCTCCGGATTGGAGGCTGCATGGATTGTTCTGGAGGCGACTGACCCTGCTCTGACGTGAAACCAACAGGAGCTTGCGCGAAACTTATTGACTTCTGACAAGCCAAGGGGAAACCCGAATCCGCATTTTCAGCATGCGGAGAATCATGCTTTTTTCAGGGCTTGGCTCGGTGGGCGCCTGACTCAAGCTGACGCGCCGCCTCCCACTGCGGCCCGTCAAACCAGGCATCACCGAGCAGGTAAGCGCGCAGCATCGGCAAGGCGCCCGGTCCCCAGAACAGCTTGCCGTCCACCGCGATGGTGGGCACGCCGAAAACACCGCGAGCGATGGCTTCGTCGGTATGCGCCTTCAGGTCGGCCTTGACCTCGGCGCTGCCTGGCGCGCGTTGCGGCGCCAGCGCTGCCGTCACCTGCGCGAGCCGCGCTTCATCGGCCGCATCGGCACCGCCGCACCAGACATGCCGCAGCAGGGTTTCACAGACATGACGGTTGGGCATGCCCCGGGCATCACAAGCCACAGCCAGCCGCAGCAGCGGCAAGGGGTTGAAGGGATGACGCGCAGGAAGCTGCAGGTCTATGCCATGCTGGTGCGCCAGCCACAACACCTGGCGGTAGGTCCACTCGCGTTTTCCGGCAATCTCGGCCGGGCCCAGCTGGCCGTGGTGCTTGAGCAGGCCGGCAAACAGCAGCGGTTTGTAGGACACGCTGTAGCTGAGGCCTTTGAGCGCTTCCGGCAGTTGCTGGAAGGCCAGCCAGGCATAAGGCGATACCACGTCGAAATAAAACGTGAGCTCGTGCAGGGTGGCCGCGTCCCGCGGCGCCTGCGCTGTCATGCCTGCAGCCCTGCCATGCGCTGCTCGATCAGGTCCCAGACAGCGCGCTTGCCGCCATCGCCGGACTGGCTCCAGGCCGCAATTTCGTCGCGCGTGCGGAAGCATCCTTCACACCAGCCGGTGAGGGAACTCATGCGGCACACCGAAATGCAGGGTGAAGGGATATTTTCGGTCACAGCCCTTGTCTGGCGGGCGCGAGCAGCTACCAAATTGATAGCGTGTTGCTGCGACACCTGCTCCAGCACCGGGTCCACCACCACATCAGCCACCGGCGCGCCGGTGAGGTCGACCAGTTGTTGCGGGTCCAGCTTGAACACACCGTGCGGATGGCCGGCGGCCGCCCAGATTTCGTCGAAGCGGAACAGGCTGCGGTCGATCAGCGTGACCGGCGGGGTGGCATGCGCCAGCGGCGACACGCCGCCTATCGAAAATCCGGTACGCAGCTTGACGAACTCCGCGTCGGCCCGGCCCAGGCGTTTGCCGTCAGGACAGACCAGGGCTTCGACCTTGCGTTCATCGACCCGCTGGTCGCCGGCGGTGATCACCAGCACCGCCACATCGTCCGACTTGCGGCGGAAGATGATGCTTTTGGCGATCTGGCCGAGTGCTATGCCCAGCGCATCGGCCGCCTGTTGCGCGGTGCGCGCTGCGTCGTCAAGCATCACCGGCAGGTGCGGGTGGCCCTTGGCCTCCAGAAAAGCCGCAACCCGCTGAACGCCCTCGGGCAACACGGTCAGCTCAGCACCACACATCAGCCGGCCCTCTTGTTGAGGAGCGCGGTTGAAGCCCGCGAGTTCGGCTTGCGCTCGAGGAAGTCGCTGATGAACTTGCCGGCGTCGATCAGCTTGTCGAGGTCGATGCCGGTCTCTATGCCCATGCCCTGCAGCATGTAGACCACATCCTCG
>CALSAU010000360.1:0-3375 GCA_943372985.1 Polaromonas sp. YR568
GAACCTCATCAACTTGTTTGCCGAACTGGACGTGAAGACGGCCAAATCGGACATGTCGTTTTCCGTCAAGGTGCCGGATGCACTGGCTGGCCAGGGGCTGGAGTGGAGCGGCTCCAGCCTGAACACCGTGTTTGCCCAGCGCAGCAACCTGACGCACTGGCCTTTTCTGCGCATGCTGGGCGAGATCGTCCGCTTCAACCGCATCACCACGCGTCTGGCCAAATCGGGGGCTGACGCCGACATGATGCAGCCGCTGGGCGACTTCCTGCGCTCGCGCAAATTCTCGAACGAATTCCGTGACTGGTACTTCCTGCCCATGATGGGTTGCATCTGGTCCTGCCCGACCGACCAGATGCTGCAGTTCCCGGTAGCCACCATGATCCGCTTCTGCCACAACCACGGCCTGATCCAGATCACCGACCGGCCCCAGTGGTGGACGGTGCAGGGCGGCGCGAGGCATTACGTCGAGAAGATCATCGCCAACATTCCCGACAAACGCCTGAACACACCGGTGCAACTCATCGAGCGCGACGCCGATGGCGTGCGTGTGGTCACCGAAGGCCGGGCCGAACGCTTCGACAAGGTGGTGATGGCCGCCCACTCGGACGAGTCGCTCAGGATGCTGCGCGCACCCAGCGAAGCCGAGGCCGAGGTGCTGGGTGCGATCCGCTACCAGCCCAACCGCGCGGTGCTGCACACCGACGCCTCGGTGCTGCCCAGCCGCGAGCTGGCATGGGCCGCCTGGAACTACGAGCGCGCCGAGAACACCGACCGCGAATCAGCCCGGGTGTGTCTGCACTACCTGCTGAACATGCTGCAGCCGCTGCCCTTTACCCAGCCGGTGGTCGTGTCGCTGAATCCGGTACGCGAGATCGAGCGTAAATACATCATGGGTGAATTTGACTACGCACATCCGGTGTTTGATCTGGACGCCATCCGCGCCCAGCAGCAGCTGGGCGACCTGCAAGGCATGCAGCACACCTATTTCTGCGGCGCCTGGACCGGCTACGGTTTTCACGAAGACGGACTCAAGTCCGGGCTGCAGGCCGCGCGCCTCTTGCTCACAGCCGCCAAGGCAGGCGCATGACCATGCCCGGCAGCGCCTTCACCACCGCCCAGCCGCTGATCGGCTTTGGCCAGGTGCGCCACACCCGGCTCAAGCCTGCCCGCAACGCCTTCAATTACCCGACCTATTTCCTGATGCTGCCGATGCGCAGCCTTCACCGGCCCACCGGTGCGGAGCCTGCCACGCGTAGCGTGCTGGCGCACAACCGCCCCGCAGCGCTGAGCTTTTTCGACCGTGACCACGGTGACGGCAGCGACAACGCCCTGCAATGGCTGGACCGCCTGCTGCTGCGCGAAGGCGTGGAAGACGCGCTGGGAGAAGTCTGGCTGCACACCTACCCGCGCGTGCTGGGCTACACCTTCAAGCCGGTGAGCTTCTGGTACTGCCACCGCACCGACGGCACGCTGCGCGCCATCGTGGTGGAAGTCAACAACACCTTTGGCGAGCGCCATTGCTATCTGCTCGACGAGCCGCAGTACGGCCAGGAGCTGACTGCCGACAAGGTGTTTCACGTCTCGCCTTTCTGCACGCTGGAAGGCGGCTACCGCTTCCGCTTTCTGCACATCGACAACGATGGCCTGAAGAAAACCGTGGCGCGCATCGACTACGACGACGCCGAAGGTCCGCTGCTGGAAACCAGCGTCAGCGGTACGCTCGAACCCGTCACCGCCGCCAGCCTGCGAAAGGCCCTGTGGGGCTACCCGGCCATGATGTTCGGCGTGATCGGCCGCATTCACTGGCAGGCCTTCAAGCTGTGGTGCAAGCGTGTGCCCTTTATCCGTAAACCCAAGCCCCCTGAAATCTTCGTGACGCGATGAACACATTGAACAACTCCTCCGCATCCCAGGGCTTTGCCATTCCCGGCGACGCTCCCAGCGCCGCCCGCACCGCGCTCAAGCTGCTGCTGCGCCTGAAGCACGGCACGCTGACCGTGCAACTGCCCGACGGCTCGCTGCAGCGCTTCGGCTCAGGCGAAGCGCCGATGGCCAGCCTGCACCTGCACAACTGGAATGTGTGCAGTGCAGCGCTGCGCTCGGGCGACATCGGGTTTGCCGAAAGCTACATCGCCGGCGACTGGACCACCCCGCACCTGACGGACCTGCTCGAAGTGTTCCTCGTGAACCGCAAGGAAGTCGAAGACGTGATTTACGGCAGCTGGCTGGGCCGTCTGGCTTACCGCATCAAGCACCTGCTGAACCGCAACACCAAAACCAACAGCCAGAAGAACATTCACGCCCACTATGACCTGGGCAATGCGTTTTACGAGCTGTGGCTCGACGGCACGATGAACTACTCGTCGGCCATTTTCGAGACACCCGAGACCTCGATGAAAGACGCGCAGCTGGCCAAGGTGCGCCGGGCGCTCAACATGGCTGGCGTGAAGCCGGGCGACCGCGTGCTGGAAATCGGCTGCGGCTGGGGCGCACTGGCCGAGATGGCCACCACCGAATTCAAGGCCTCGCTGGTCGGCGTGACGCTGAGCACCGAGCAGCTGGCCTGGGCCCAGGCGCGCATGGAACGCGTCGGCTCGGCCGCCAGTGCTGATTTGCGTTTGCAGGACTACCGCGACATCGGCAAGACCACGGTCGATGCGCCGTTCGACGCGATCTGCTCCATCGAAATGATCGAAGCCGTGGGCCGCGAATACTGGCCGGAGTACTTCCAGACCGTCTCGCGCCTGCTCAAGCCGGGCGGCCACGCCTGCATCCAGAGCATCGTGATTGCCGACGAACTGTTCGAGCGCTACATCGGCTCCACAGACTTCATCCAGCAGTACATCTTCCCCGGCGGTTGCCTGCCCAGTCCGACGCAGTTCAGGGCACAGGCGGCAGCGGCCGGTTTCGATGTGATTGACGAGTTTTCGTTCGGGCAGGACTACGCGCACACGCTCAAGCTGTGGCGCGAAGATTTCCTGGCTCAAGAGTCACGGGTGCTCCAACTCGGGTTTGACAAAAGGTTCATACGCATATGGGAGTTCTATCTGGCCTACTGCGAAGCCGCTTTCGCGCAAGCCAACACCAACGTGATGCAGTTCACCCTGCGCAAGCGCTGACCGCCGCTGGCGGTTCACCACGGCTGGTGGCCCTGCTGCTGGCCTGCTCACTCGCGGGCACAGCCGCGGCGCAGAGCCCGCCGGCCAGCGCCAATGCAACCCCAGCCACCACGGTGGCCAGCAGCGAACCCACGAGCGCCCCGGCTTCGGCCGACTTCCGCCCCGAGCTCAAGGACGCCCTGCCGAAAGCGCAGCTGCTGGGCAAGTCGCGCCTGACGGTGTGGGGGTTCCAGGTGTACGACGCACGCCTCTGGGC
>CALSAU010000361.1:0-3372 GCA_943372985.1 Polaromonas sp. YR568
ATAGATGTCGTCGCCCAGCTGATAGTCGCGCACCGTGGGAATGAACATCCCGCCTTCCTTGAACAGCGGGATATAGGCCGCGTAGAGCGCGGCTTTTTCCTTGATCGCCAGCTGCACCACGCTGGGCCGCGCGGCGCTGGCGGAATTACCTGCCGGAGGGGTTGTGCTCATACTGCTAGTTTATCGGTTTGACCGTTCGTGTCACGCCCGCAGCGCCATTTGGGCCCGGCTGACAAGGGATTCCAGCATCAAGCCCGGGTTGTAGGGGTGCTCGACAGTGCGGGCCAACGCGCTCAGCTCGCGCGACCAACTCACCAGCAGGTAAAGCGAAGGCGAGTCACCCGACCGGGCCGCTTTGTCGCGAACCGGCAGGTCCTGTGGCCGGAAAAACCGCGGTGTGGCACCCACGCGCACAGCCAGCATGTCGTGGCACAGCTTTTGAAGTGCATCGACGATTTGCGACGGCGCCCAGTCAGCCAGAGCCGAGATGTCGCCACGCGCCACCGCCTGCGGCAAAGACTGCCACTGGCTGGCGGCATCAGCGGCCGGCGTGGCTTGCGCCCAGGCCAGCGCGTCGGCAGGCCGGCCGCCCGAGGCTGTGAGCAGGGTCTGCAAATCAGCCGCCTGCGGCGCTTTGGCCTGCTTTTTACCGGCCTGATCACCCTCGCTCTGGGCCGTCTCGCGGGCCAGCCAATCGAGTGCCTGCGATGCTTCGGGCCAGGTCAGCGTGTGGGTCTGGCAGCGGCTGCGGATGGTGGGCAGCAGCTGATGCGCGGCCTCGGTGGCCAGAATGAAGCGGACCTCACCGGGCGGCTCTTCCAGTGTTTTGAGCAGGGTGTTGGCGGTGATGTGGTTCATGCGCTCGGCCGGGAACACCAGCACGACCTTGGTGCTGCCCCGTGAGCGGGTGAACTGGGTGAAGGACACCGCCTCGCGCGCGGCATCGACCTTGATTTCCTTGCTGGGCTTGCGCTTCTTGCTGTCGAGGTCGTCCTGCGTTTTTTCGTCCAGCGGCCAGCCCAGCGCAAGACTCAGGGTCTCTGGCATCAGCATGCAGAGGTCGGCATGGGTGTGCACAGCCACCGCGTGGCAGCTGCCGCAATGGCCGCAGGCCCCCTGCGGCGTGGGCTGCTCGCACAGCCAAGCCCGCGCCAGTGCCAATGCCAGCTCGAACTGGCCCAGCCCGGACGGCCCGGTCAGCAGCCAGGCGTGGCCGCGTTGCTGCAGCAGGTGTTCCAGCTGGGCCTGAAGCCATGGCGCCAGCGGGCGGGTCTGAAGGGCCTCGCTCATGCGGCCCCTTTGCCCACGGCCTGCAACCAGCCTTTGGCTTCAAACACCTGCCGCACCGACAGCCAGACGGCCTCGCGGCTTTGGGCGGCGTCAATCCTCGCAAAGCGCTCCGGGTGGGCCTGCTGGCGGTCGGCATAGCCTAGGGCCACCCGGCGGAAAAACTCAACCGGCTGGGCCTCGAACTTGTCGGGCAGGCGGGCATCGGCCAGCCGGGCGGCGGCTTCTTCAGGCGACAAGTCAAACCACACAGTGAGGTGCGGCTCGATCACGGTATCCACTTCAGGCTGCATGGGGTGGTTGCCGGCCAGGCCACCCAGCAGACCTTCGTCGGACTGCACCCATCGCTCCAGTGTGGCGAGCACCTTCAAATCAAAGCCGCGCCCTCCTCCTTGGTAGGCAAAGGTGGCGTCGGTGAACCGGTCGCACAGCACCACCTCGCCGCGCAGCAGAGCGGGCACGATGACGTTGACCACATGGTCCCGCCGTGCGGCGAAAACGAGCAACGACTCCGTCAGCGGGTCCATCGCATCATTGAGCACCAGCGCGCGCAGCTTCTCGGCCAGCGGCGTGCCGCCCGGCTCGCGGGTCAGGGTCACCACCCGACCTTCCGCGCGGAACGCATCGGCCAGACCTGCGATGTGGGTGGACTTGCCCGCGCCGTCAATACCTTCAAAGCTGATGAACAGCCCGTGCGGTGGGGTGTGTTGGGGGGTCGGGGAAGGCATCTCGCAGACTTACTGGTTGCGCTGGAACTTGTTCACCGCGCGGTTGTGCTCGTCCAGCGTTTCGCTGAAGTAGCTGCCACCGCTGCCATCGCCAAGAGACACAAAGTACAGCGCTTTGGTGGTAGCGGGCTGTACCGCCGCCAGCAGCGAGGCGCGGCCGGGCATGGCAATCGGCGTGGGCGGCAGGCCACCACGCGTGTAGGTGTTGTAGGGGGTATCGGTCTGCAGGTCGCGCCGGCGCAGGTTGCCGTCAAAGCGCTCGCCCATGCCGTAAATCACGGTCGGGTCGGTCTGCAGCAGCATGCCGATGCGCAGGCGGTTCACGAACACGCCGCCGATCTGGGGCCGGTCAGCGGGCTTGCCGGTTTCCTTTTCAATGATGCTGGCCAGAATCAGTGCCTCGTCGGGTGATTTGAGTGGTGTGTCGGGCTGGCGCTGCGCCCAGGCTGCTGCCAGCCGTTTGTCCATGGCACGGGCGGCACGCTTGAGCACCGCCAGATCGCTGGAGCCCTTGGCGTAGGTGTAGGTATCGGGGAAAAACCGCCCTTCGGGGTGCACGCCGGGTTTGCCCAGCTTGTCCATGATGGCCGCAGCGGGAAGGCCGGCGGTGTCGGGTGTCAGTTGCTCGGCTTTTTGCAGTGCCGCGCGGACCTGGGTGAAAGTCCAGCCTTCCACCAGCGTGACGCTCTTGAGGGCTTCCTCGCCACGCACCAGCATACTCAACAACTTGCGCGGCGTGGTGCCCGGTGTGACTTCATAGCTGCCCGCCTTGATCATGCGGGCCTGCCCGGAGAGGCGAAACCAGGCATGCAACAGCAGCGAAGGGGTGTTCACACCGCTTCGTGCCACCGCATCGGCCACACCGCTGGCGGGGGTGCCGGGCTCGATCTCCAGGTCCACCACCGTGCTGCCGGGTGGGGTCTGCAGGCTCAGCGGCTCGTGCAGCCACCACAGCGCCGCGCCAAACAGCAGCAGCGCACCGACAAAAATCAGACCCAGAAGACTTGCAAAGACACGACGCACGACCCAGCTACCTCTTTCAGGGCAACGCCCCGTGTACCGACCGATGATAATTCAGCCCTCCTGCTGCACGAACCTTGTCTTAACGCTTCGTCACCTTTGCCTTGTCACATTTGATTGACCCCATGAACGCCCCAGCCCAGTCATCCCATTTGGACTCGCCCCACAACCCGTCTGGCCTCGCCGCGCTCACACATCTGGGCGTGATCCGGGTGGCCGGTGCCGACGCGGTGCCCTTTCTGCAGGGCCAGCTGACGCAAGACGTGGCGCTGATGCCCCACTCACAGGCGCGACTGGCTGGTTTTTGCAATGCCAAGGGCCGGTTGCAGGCCAGCTT
>CALSAU010000362.1:0-3371 GCA_943372985.1 Polaromonas sp. YR568
CTACGTGATTGCGCCGCCGGGGCAGTGCGCAGCCGTTGCAGCGCTGGAGGAACTCAGTCCCTCGTGGCCCATTGGCGCGCACGGCGTGGCCATGTTGCAGGCCTGGGTGAGTGGCGAAACGCAGGACTGGTTGCAAAACAGTCTGGACACCCTGCGCACATGGAAAGCCCGGCAGATCGGTCTGTGCGAATCGTGGGGCTGGCATGTGCTGCCCAGCGAAACGAATTTCTTTTGCGCGCGGCCATCGCTTCCGGCAGGTATAGACTTGCCGCATGCGCTGGCAGTGCTGCGTGCGCAAGGCATCAAGCTGCGCGACACCACCTCATTTGGCTTGCCCGGCCATGTGCGGGTCAGCGTGCAGCCACCCGCCGTGCAGGACGCGCTGCACAATGCATGGCAACAACTCCTCACGTCAAGGCAATGACTGCAAAAACCGTCATGGTGCTTGGCACCACCAGCGGCGCCGGCAAGAGCTGGCTGACCACAGCGCTTTGCCGCCATTACGCCCGCCAAGGTTTGAAAGTGGCGCCCTACAAGTCTCAGAACATGAGCAATAACGCCCGGGTGGTGGCCCAAGGTGAGATCGGAAGCGCACAGTATTTTCAGGCGCTGGCGGCAAACGCTGAGCCCGATGTGCGCATGAACCCACTGCTGCTCAAGCCCGAAAAAGACACGCAAAGCCAGGTGGTGCTGATGGGGCAGGTACATGCCGAACTCTCTCGCATGGCGTGGCGTGAGCGCAGTAGCGCGGTCTGGCCGGTGATGGCGCAGGCGCTGGATGAGCTGATGGCCGAAAACGATGTGGTGGTGATCGAAGGTGCGGGCTCGCCGGCCGAGATCAACCTGAAATCGAGCGATGTCGTCAACATGCGGGTGGCAAAGCACGCGCAGGCGGCCTGCCTGCTGGTCAGTGACATTGACCGTGGCGGCGCGTTTGCCCACCTCTACGGCACCTGGGCCATGCTCGATGAAGCCGAGCGCAAGCTGATCAAGGGTTTTGTACTCAACAAGTTCCGCGGAGACGCCCGCCTGCTGGCACCAGGCCCGCAGATGCTGCAGGACATGACGGGTGTGCCCACTGTGGCAACGCTGCCCATGTGGTGGCAGCATGGGCTCCCGGAAGAAGACGGCGTGTTCGATGACAGCAGCGTGGCCTCGGGCGCAGTGACGCGCACCGTTGCCGTGATCGCCTACCCCCGCATCAGCAACCTCGACGAGTTCCAGCCACTGAAGAACGTGCCCGGCGTGCGTTTGAAGTGGGTGCGCAGCCCGACGGATCTGATGGATGCCGACTGGGTGATCCTGCCCGGCTCCAAGCACACCAGCGGTGACCTCGCCTGGCTGCGCGCGCAGGGGCTGGACCAGGCGATTGCTGCCCATGCAGGCCGCGGCGGTGCGGTGCTGGGGGTCTGTGGCGGCCTGCAGATGCTGGGTGAGGCCCTGATCGATCCGCATGGCATCGACGGCAACGCCCCTGGCCTGGGCCTGCTGCCGGTAGTTACGGTATTTGAAGAGTCCAAAACCGTGCAGCACAAGGCCGCCACCTTCGGTGCTGTGGGGGGTGCGTGGGCTGCGCTGTCAGGCGTGCAGATTGAGGGCTATGAAATTCACCATGGCCAGACCCGCGCCCATCCGGCGATGGCTGCCGCAGGGGACATCGCTTCTGCCGTCTTGCCTGATGGCCTGGCGTGGCAAAACTCGGCGGGTAATGTGCTGGGCCTCTATTTGCACGGCATGTTTGAAGACGCGCGCGTGCTGCAGGCACTCTTTGGTGCCCGTGTGCCTACGCTGGATGTGGTGTTTGACGGGCTGGCCGATTACATCGAACGCCACTTCGAGCCGGGCGTTCTGCAGTCACTGATTCAGCGCACTTGATCGCGATTGACAGCTATTGATCGATCAGGTCGGGCACCCGCCTAAGGTACCCGTCGCAAAGGCCCAAAGCAGGCCTGCAGCGATTCGGCCTTGCACACAATGAACTGGTCCTGCGCAGGGCTGAACTGGATGAAGCGCGTGACCGATTCTTCGTTGCTGCCCTGCAGATCGCCGTAGCAGTCGGGTTTGCCGTTGGTCTGGGTGACGGTTTCCGTCAGCCGGTAAAAGCCGGCCGTGCTGGGCGAGCGGGTGATTTCATAGTCACCGTCCGTGACCTGCTCTCCGCTGGTCGCCAGACGGCTGCCATTGGGCCGGTACTGCAGGGTTTCGCTGCAGGTCTTGCCAGGCAGGGTCCAGTTCCAGGTGCCGGTGAGGGGGTGCGCTGCAGCGGCGGATGCTGGCGCCGGCGCCGCGCGCGGGGTGCTTGGTGTCTGCGCGATGGCCTGACCGGCAGGCATCGCGAGCAGCCAGCACAGGCCGGCCAGCGTCGGCAGGCGGAGGGGGTTTTTCAGCACGGGGGTTCTCACATCAAGGGCTCGGTGACCCGAAGCCTTGATTATGAAGAGTCAGGCCAGGATGCCAGCGACAAGGCCATCAGCCCATCAGTCGATAAGGCTGCAAGCCCATGAAAAAAGGGAGACGCCCTGAGGTCGTCTCCCTTGGTGCCAGCAGGCGGGATGATTACTTCTTCATCTCGTCTTTTTTCATGGCGTCCTTTTTCATGCCGTCTTTGGCCATGGCATCTTTCTTCATGTCGTCTTTTTTCATCTCATCCTTTTTCATGGTGTCCTTGCCGGCGGCGTCTTTGGTCATGGGGGCACCTGCGTGGCCTGCGGCCTGGGCCACACCAGCGCTGAGCAGAGCGGTGATGACGAGGAGTGCTTTCAAGTTTTTCATGGTTTTCCTGGGTTAAGAAGTTGGATTGATCAATCGCGAAAAAGACGATGACAGGCACCGCCATTGGGTTTGTCGCAACCTGACCCGGGTTCTTACAACCCTGACCAGGTCAGGGATTGCCAGACAAAGCCAAGCCGACCCCTTTGATACGTGCCAACTGCAAGAGTGGATTCCGCGATACGGGAATACCCTTAAAAAATAACGTCAGAAGGCAGCCTAAAGCACCTTGCTGAGGAAGCGCCGGGTGCGTTCCTCCCTGGGTTGCTCCAGCACTTCGGCGGGCGAGCCGTCTTCGATGATCTGGCCTTCGTCAATGAACAGCACCCGGTTGGCCACCTGCCGGGCGAAGCCCATCTCGTGGGTCACCACCACCATGGTCATGCCTTCTTCGGCCAGCGCCTGCATGACGTTCAGCACCTCACCGACCATTTCGGGGTCGAGTGCTGAGGTGGGCTCGTCAAACAGCATGATGCGCGGCTGCATCGCCAATGCCCGGGCAATCGCCACGCGCTGCTGCTGGCCGCCCGACAGGCGCGCCGGATAGGCGTCGCGCTTCTCGAACAGGTCGACCTTCTTCAGGAGCGACTCGGCAATGGCGA
>CALSAU010000363.1:0-3369 GCA_943372985.1 Polaromonas sp. YR568
CCTGCCTGCGCAGGTTTGGACGGGAGGAAGGGCCCATGCCTCGGGCATGGGCATGTCCAGGGAGTTACGCGCAGCGACCGACCGTGGGGGCCACATTCACCATCCGAGTCCAACATGCAGCGGCAGGTACACCGCCATTCCGGCGACGATGGTACCCAGCACTCCCTGGCGCCATTGGTGCCAGGCCACGCCCGCAGCCACCGCGAACAGGCGTGCGTCTTTCCAGGTGTCGATCAGGTGGCCCTGCGTCATCACCATCTCGGGAATGATCACCGCCGCCAGCGCGGCAATCGGCGCGTAGTGCAACCCGCGCTGGGCCCAGTCCGGCAGCGACCAGGGCTTGCTGGAGAGAAAAAAGAAGGACCGCGTGATCACCGTCACCACCGCCATGCCGACGATGGTGCCCACAGTCCAGAGATCCGTGCTGCTCATGCGGCGTCTCCTTTCGGCGCGGCAGCCGCAGGCGGTGGGGCGGGCGGCTTTTCGAGCAGCAGGCAGACAGCCACCGCCGCCGCAATCGCCACCAGAATGTTCAGCTTGAGCGGCAAGGCAAAGGCCGCCACGGCGGCGGCCCCCGCCACGCCCGCAGACACCACGCGCAGGCGGGTGGTGGCCAGCGAGCACATGATGCCCAGCAGCGCCAGAATGCCCGCGAAGCCAAGCCCCCACGACAGCGGAATGGCATTGGACAGCGCAATGCCCAGCAGCCCGGCGCCCACCCAACTGAGCCAGTTCAGCGCGCAATTGCCAGCCAGATAGGCCTCCTGCGCGCGCCGCACCTCCGGGTCCTCGGAAGGGTGTGGAAAGCGCCGAGTGAACAGCACGTAGCTGAGGTCTGCCGTCAGGTAACCACTGAGCATGCGGCGCCAGAAGCGCTGGTGCATCACGTAGGGCCTCAGGTGCGCGCTGAACACCACAAAGCGCAGGTTCACGCAAAACGAGGTGGCCAGAATCACCCACATCGGCGCACCCGCCGCGATCAGCGGTACGGCCGCCAGCTGCGAGCTGCCGGCAAAAACAATGACGCCCATCAGGATGGCCTCGAACAGGCTCATGCCCGACTTGACCATGGCCACGCCGGTCATCAAGCCCCAGGCGGCAATGCCCGGCGCCACCGGAATCATGTCCTGGATACCGATGCGAAATTCCGGGTGTTTGTGCAATGCCGTCACAGACCGCTCACCTTTCCGACACAGCCTGGCCAAACACCATGCCCGGCGCGATGGCAAATCCGCGCAGGAACTCGGCCACCTCCAGCGGCTTGCCCCCGGGCTTTTGCAGCCGGCTCAGGCGCAGCACGGCATCTGCCGCGCAGACATCCACACCGGCATCGCCTGCGGCCAGCACCTCGCCAGCCTTTGCAGTCGGGGGCCGTCCGGGCAATACCTCGGCACGCCAGCACTTGATGACGACCCCGTTCAATTCAGAAGCTGCACCGGGGAAGGGGTTGAGGGCGCGGATGCGCCGCTCCAGCACCGCAGCCGGTAGGGACCAGTCGAGCACCGACTCGACCTTTTCAATCTTGTGAGCGTAGGTGATGCCGCTGGCCGGCCCCTCGGTCGGTTGAGGCACGGGATGAAACCCGCCGCAGGCCGCCATTTCCAGCGCCTCAACGACCAGCCGCCCGCCAAGCGCCGCCAGCTTGTCGTGCAGTGAGGCGGTGGTCTCTTGCGGGCTGATCGCGATCTTCTCCACCAGCAGCATGTCGCCGGTGTCCAGCCCTGCATCCATCTGCATGATGGTGACGCCCGTCTCCAGATCGCCCGCCTCGATGGCACGGTGAATCGGCGCCGCGCCGCGCCAGCGTGGCAACAGGGACGCATGAATGTTGACACACCCCTTGGCGGGCGAATCCAGCACCCACTGCGGAAGGATCAGGCCATAAGCGGCGACCACCATGACGTCGGCGCGCGCGGCCTCGATCGCCGCTTTCGCGGCGGCCGCATCGTCGGGGTATTTGCCGTCCAGCCGCAGGCTGCGCGGCTGGGCCACCGGCACACCATGCGCATCGGCCCACTGTTTGACGGGCGAGGCCTGCAGGTGCATGCCGCGGCCGGCGGGCCGGTCGGGCTGGGTCAGAACAAGGGGGATTTCAAAGCCGGCTGCATGGAGTTTTTCCAGCGCGACTCGGGCAAATTCAGGGGTTCCGGCAAAGACAACGCGCATTGCCGTGATTGTAAAGACCCCCGCAGCGGGGTCATCTTGCAGATGAAGCCGATCAAGCCGATAAAGGACAAGACTCAACGCACGGCGTCGCGCTCGTCTTCCTTTTTCTGCTTGATCATCTTGGTCTTGATGCGGTTGCGTTTGAGCGGCGACAGGTACTCGACAAACACCTTGCCCATCAGGTGGTCCATCTCGTGCTGGATGCACACCGCCAACAAGCCTTCGGCCGCGTGCTCCTGCGGCTGGCCGTCGCGGTCGAGGGCGCGCACGCGGATGGCGGTGGAGCGCTCCACACCATCATAAATACCGGGCACCGAGAGGCAGCCCTCGTCACCCACGCGCTTTTCGTCGCTCGCCCAGGTGATCTCGGGGTTAATCAGCACCAGCGGCTGGTCGTGCCCTTCACTGACATCGATAACGATCACGCGCTCATGCACATCCACCTGCGTGGCAGCCAGACCAATGCCATCGGCGGCATACATGGTTTCGAGCATGTCGCTCACCAGCTGGCGCAGGCGCGCGTCAACGGCCGCCACAGGTTTGGCAACCGTGTGCAGGCGGGGATCGGGGTAACGAAGGATGGTCAGGGTGGTCATGGGGCAAATCCGGGGTTGTCGCTATTTTCGCCACTTTTCATGGCTTTTTCCGGGCCCGGGCATTCGCCAAACCCACTAATCGTTGCCTAATCAAGGGCTTAGGTACAGAATTGCCAGTAAATTATGAAGAAGAAGCGCGGTCTTTTCCCCAGCCTTGCGGGGTTCTCTTCGCCTTCTTCTGTCCTTTTTCCTGACCGCGCCAGCCCCGCTGTCGCGCCCAAGGCTTTCTCTATGCACACTATTTCTGGTCGTCTGAGTCACATTTCAATAGCGGCATCCTTGCTGGGCCTTGCGCTCGCGGCAGCAGTGCCTGGCCTGCACGCCCAGAACTTTCCGATCACCGCAGACCAGAAGGCCACGGCCACGCAGGTGGCAGAAACCGGCGTCCCGCTGTCGGACCTCGCGCCCAACGCACCGGACAACTACACCGTCAGGCGCGGCGACACGCTGTGGGCCATCTCCGGCATGTTCCTCAAGAGCCCCTGGCGCTGGCCGGAACTGTGGGGTATGAACCTGCAGGACGTCCGCAACCCGCACCGGATTTACCCGGGCCAGCAGCTGTATCTGGAGAAATCCAACGGTCGCGCAACGCTGCGCACGCGCCGGG
>CALSAU010000364.1:0-3361 GCA_943372985.1 Polaromonas sp. YR568
AACCTGCGCTGCTCGATTACGGCGGCAGTCCGCACAACTCGCCTTCGGCTCAAACAAGTGCGGCCTGACCTTCCGCCTCCATCTGCGCTGCTCGGCCCAGCCACACGGGACAAGCGGGAACGGAGACCAACGCAACAAGGACACGCCATGGCGTGTCCTTGTTGCGTCCGGTATTTGGGTATTTGTCTTCTGTCTTCCTGCATCCACCCCTTGTGAATGCGCCGAGGAGCGCAGGTTCAGGCGGATCAGGGCTGGCGTTGTCTGAGCCGAAGGCGAGTTTAGCCAGACCCCGCCTGGACCGAGCACCGCAGGTTGCCCCGCAGCGAAGCGAAGGGGACGCAGGCACCAGGGTCGCCTTTTCTTTTGCTTACTTTTCTCTTGGCGAAGCAAAAGAAAAGTGAGTTGCCGCCGGGCAATCCCCGGCCTCAAGACTCCAAACAGAACCCAACCCCCATCCGATAATCCAAAAATGCAAATCGAAGAAAAGCCCCCCGGTAACCCGCCCTTTGAAACCCCCTACGCCTGGATAGGCGGCGAGGAGAAGGTCAAGGCGCTGGTCGAGCGGTTTTATGACCTGATGGATCTGGAGCCCGGCTACACCGCGCTGCGCGCCGCCCACGGCAGCACGCTGGAGAACGCCCGCGAGCGGCTGTTCTGGTTTCTGTGTGGCTGGCTGGGTGGGCCGCAGTACTACACCGAGCGCTTCGGTCACCCGCGCTTGCGGATGCGGCACATGCCGCAGAACACCGGGGGCGGCTCCATCGGCATCGTCGAGCGCGACCAGTGGCTGGCCTGCATGGACCAGGCCATGCGTGAGACGGGGGTGGACGAGGCCTTGCGCATCCGCCTCAATGCGTCTTTTTTCCAGACAGCCGACTGGATGCGAAACCGGGGCGAATAGCGCGGATGAGCAGGGCTCAGCCCTGCGCCAGCAGCACCACCAGCGCCCCCGCGCCGCCCTCGGCCGGTCGCGCCTGCACAAAGGCCAGCACTTCCTGCTTCTGGATCAGCCAGCTCTGCACCTTGCCCTTGAGCACCGGCGTCTTGCCGGGTGAGCCCAGGCCCTTGCCATGCACCACACGCACGCAGCGCCAGCCGATCTTGTGGGCGTCCTTCAGGAACTGCGACAGCGTCTCGCGCGCTTCCTCGCGCCTCAGGCCATGCAGATCAACCTGCCCCTGAATGCTCCAGCCGCCACGGCGCAACTTGCGCACCACGTCCGGGCCCATGCCCGGGCGGCGAAAGCTCAGCGCCTCGTCGGTGTCGAGCAGGGTTTCCACATCGAATTCGTCAGAGATCGCCTCGCGCATCACCGCTAGTTCGTCGCGTTGCTGTTGAACGGGAATCGGTGCGGGCGGAGAGGGGGCGATGGCGGCTTTGTGACCGGGTTGATGCTTGACCGGCAAGGCCTTGACCGGGCCGATGGCGCGTGAAAAGAGTTCTTTCTCGGCCCGTGCCCTCGCCGCCGCAGCCACCCGAGCTGCTTCGCGTTCACGCTCCAGCAGGGCGCGCGCCTCAATGGCTTTTTTGACGGCCTTGAGGTCCTGCAGGCTCTTGAGCGCGGGCGTTTTCATGAGCCGACTTTAAAGCAGGCCCAGTTCCGCCATCGACCCGGCTTCGGAACCCGTGACCACGAAATGGTCGAGCACGCGCACATCCACCAGCCCCAGCGCCGATTTGAGGGTTTGCGTCAGCGCCTCGTCGGCGCGAGACGGCTGCGCTGCGCCACTGGGGTGGTTGTGGGCCAGCACCACGCTGGCGGCGCTCAGTGCCAGCGCGCGCACCACCACCTCGCGCGGGTAGACCGAGGTTTGCGTCAGCGTGCCGCGAAACAGCTCTTCCAGCGCAATCAGCCGGTGCTGGCTATCGAGAAACAGCACGGCAAAAATCTCGTGCGGCCGGCTGCCCAGTTGCAGCTGAAGGTAGTCGCGCACCGCCTGCGGCGTGGCAAACAGCGGCTTTTCCTTCAGCTCTTCGGCGAGGGCCCGGCGCGCCAGCTCCAGCACCGCTACCAGTTCGGCGCGCTTGGCCGGCCCCAGGCCCTTGATGCTTTTGAGCGCCTCCGGCCCGGTGTGCAGCAGGCCGGCCACGCCGCCAAAGGTGTCGACCAGCTCCTGCCCCATTTGCAGCGCGTTTTTGCCCGGCAGGCCGGTGCGCAGCAGCAGGGCCAGCAGTTCGGCGTCACTCAGCGCACCGGCGCCGCGGGCCAGCAGCTTTTCGCGGGGGCGGGCGTCTTCGGGGATGTCTTTGAGGAGCATGGGCGGGGGAAAAAGGTGTTGCGGTAACGCTGGCGGGGCCTGAAAACCCCGGTGACAGGCGGCAGTCGGACAGTTTCTACAATAGGGGCAGTTTACAAATCCCGGCCCGGCACCCTGCGGCCTGCGTGAAAGTTTGATGTCCACCGTGCAATCCCCCGCATTCACCGCTGCGCCGACCGTCCAGTCCGGCTCCTTCCTGACCCTGCACTACCGCATGGCGGGCCCTGCCGTGAACGGCCAGCCAGGCGCGGACATCATCAACACCTTTGATGGCAAACCCGCGACGCTGAGCCTGGGAACCGGCGAGCTGTCGCCCGCCATCGAGCAGCGCCTGCTGGGCTTGGCCGAAGGCACGCGCACCACCTTCGAGCTGGCGGCTGGCGAGGCCTTTGGCGAACGCAACCCGGAGCTGGTGCAGTGGGTGGCGCGCAAGCTGCTCAACGAGCTGGGTGACCCGGCCGAGCAGTACAAGATGGGCGATGTGGTGCAGTTCCCCACGCCCGACGGCATGGGTCAGTACGCCGGTGCGGTGCAGCAGGTGCGCGCCGACGGCGAAGCGGTGCAGTTTGATTTCAATCACCCGCTGGCTGGCCAGCCGGTGGTGTTTGAAGTGCAGGTGATTGGAGTCCTATGAACGCGTCAGCCCCCAGCCCCCAGGAAATCCTGCTTGCCGAGCCGCGCGGCTTTTGCGCTGGCGTGGACCGCGCCATCGAGATCGTCGAGCGCGCGCTCACCAAATTCGGCGCGCCGATTTACGTGCGCCACGAGATCGTGCACAACACCTATGTGGTCAACGACCTCAAGGCCAAGGGCGCGATCTTCATCGAGGAGCTGGCCGATGTGCCGCCCGGTGCCACGCTGGTGTTCAGCGCGCACGGCGTGAGCAAGGCGATTCAGGAAGAGGCGGTGCGCCGTGGTTTCCAGATTTTCGACGCCACCTGTCCGCTGGTCTCCAAGGTGCATGTGGAAGTGGCCAAGCTGCACAAGGAAGGCTACGAGTTCATCATGATCGGCCACAAGGGCCACCCCGAGGTCGAGGGCACCATGGGCCAGCTCGACAGCGGCATCCATCTGGTCGAAGACGTGGCCGATGTCGCACGCAT
>CALSAU010000365.1:0-3358 GCA_943372985.1 Polaromonas sp. YR568
CCACCGCCGCCGCCGGAGCCGACTTCACGACGGCCCTTCTGTTCGGCGATCACAGTCACGCTCAGACGTACCAGCGGACGCACATCGGCCGCCAGCGTGCCGTCAGCACGCGCCACCATCACCACATCGTATTCACTGGCCAGACCGGCCATCACCTGCACGATGCGCGGGTCTTTGGCTTTGGCGAACTTTTCCACCTTTTCGAGCAGCTTGACCTTGGCGGTGCTGTCCAGCGTGGCAATCGGGTCCAGGTCCTGATACAGCGACCGGCTGCTGGCAATCTTCTGCGCTGGCGTCTTGACGCGGCCTGCGCGGCCGACTGCCGAGATGCTGCGCACGGTGCGCGCGGCGTCGAGCAGCGACGCTTCGGAGATGTCGTCGGAATAGGCAAACGCGGTTTTCTCGCCGCTGACGGCACGCACACCCACGCCTTGGTCGATGCTGAAAGAGCCCGTTTTCACGATGCCCTCTTCCAGACTCCAGCCTTCGCTGCGGGTGTACTGGAAGTAGAGGTCAGCGTCGTCGACGCCGTAAGAGGTGATTTCGCCCAGCGCGCGGCGCAGATGCGATTCGGTCAGACCAAACGGCGCCAGCAGCAGCTTCTGCGCAATCTCCAGTCGCCCGGCAGTGGACTGCGTCGTGGGACGCACCGTCGAGGAGGTCGTCGAGGCGTTGGTGGCAGAAGATGTGGCAGAGCGGAGTGAGGTCATCTGGCCATTGTAGGCAGTCTGCCCCCGGGGCGCAGACCGCCCGGAAGGCACCCTTACCTATGAGACAGCCATCAACCCGGCTCGACGGTGGAGGCACCCGGCGCGTTGGTTTTGCAGGACGCGATGCCGTTGTCGCGTGCAGAGGTGCTGGAATACATCTCGCTCATGCCAATCACCTGACCGTTGGCCGCTTTCAGGGTGAAGTAGGGCGAGCCATCCTTGCCCACCAGGCGTTCGTAGCGGCTGTCGTCTGCGGCGTTTTTCTTCACCGACTCAATGCCGTTGGCCGCACTGGCTTTGGTTTCATACATCTCGCTGCCCAGGATCTTCTGGCCGTTACCTGCCAGCAGCGAGAAAAAGTACTTGTCGTTCTTGGACTTCTTGAGTTCAAACTTGCCTGCCATGGGTACTCCTCGGGAATGGGTTGTGGTAACCGACATTGGCAAAACAGCCAACAGGAGCCTTTGTACGCCTGCACGACCTGCAACGCATCTCAAAAACCGTAACAAATGGCGACAAGGCTAGCCGGGCCAAGTCCCGAGTTCCAGGTGTGCTCAAGAGCGGATGCTCAAAAGCTTGAACAGCGCCGCGTCGTCCTCCTCGGCCCATCCAGCCGCATGCGCCTGGGCAAAAGCCGCACTGGCCGGGCCACCCAGCAGGCTGGCAAAACCGGCAGAACGCGCCATTTCCATGGCCAGGCGCGTGTCTTTCTCCAGCAGAGTGACATGCGCGCGCGGGGCGTAGTCGCCGGCCAATGCGCGCCGCATGCGGTCAATGCCGATCCAGCTCTGGCCGCTGGACTGTTCGATCACATCCAGCGTTCTGGTCAGGTCCAGCCCGATGCGCTGGGCCAGCGCCATGGCCTCGGCCGCGCCGACCAGATTGATGCCGGCCAGCAGGTTGTTGACCAGCTTGGTGCGTGCGCCGTCGCCCGGCTTGTCGCTGATATGAAATACCTTGGAGGACAGCGCCTTGAGCAACTCGCCCGCCGCCGTGACCACGGCCTGCGGCCCAGCCACCATCAGGCTCATGCTGCCGTCGCGCGCGCGGGCAGGGCCGCCCGACATCGGGGCATCGAGCGTGTGCACGCCTTGCTCTGCCAGACGCGCGGCGAAGGCCTCGACATCCCCGGGCGCCAGGGTCGGGCAGAGCAATACCGTGTGGCCTGGTTGCAGCCGCTGGGCCAGACCGTGCAAACCGAAAAGTACCTCTTCGGTCTGCGGTGCATCGACCACGCAGACGATGTGCACCGACGCATTCACAGCCGCTTGAGCAGGCGATTCGAGTGAACACGCACCAAGCGACTGAAGCGCTTCCACCTTGGCGAAATCAATATCGCAGACATCCACCGCCCATCCACGCGCCAGCAGATTGGCAGCCATGCCGCCGCCCATGTTGCCCACGCCGATTACGCTGACGCGGTTCATGACTGAACCAGGCGCTTGGTCTTGGCAACAGACATCAGCATGCCGATGGCCACGCCAAGCGTCACCATGGCCGTTCCGCCGTAGCTGATGAAGGGCAAGGGCACGCCCACCACCGGCAGAATGCCACTGACCATGCCCATGTTCACAAAGGCATAGGTGAAGAAAATCATGGTCAGCGCACCTGCCAGCAGGCGGGCAAACAGCGTGGAGGCCTCCAGCGCAATCGCCAGCCCGCGCAGGATCAGGAAGATGAAACCGGCAATCAGCAGCAGGTTACCGATGAGGCCAAACTCCTCGGAATACGCTGCGAAGATGAAGTCGGTGGTGCGCTCGGGAATGAATTCCAGATGGGTCTGCGTGCCGGCCATGAACCCCTTGCCCACCAGACCACCGGAGCCGATGGCGATCATGCCCTGGATGATGTGAAAGCCCTTTCCCAGCGGATCGCGGGTGGGGTCCAGCAGCGTGCAGATGCGTTGCTGCTGGTAGTCGTGCAGCACCGCCCATCGCACGCCGTCGGCACACAGTTGCGGCTCGTTCCAGATCAGGAGAATGGCACCCACCACGCTGATCAACACGGGCGGCACGATCAGCTTCCAGCTCAGACCTGCAAAGAAAATCACCGCCAGACCAGCCGCCATCACCAGCAGCGAGGTGCCCAGATCGGGCTGCTTCATGATGAGCCCGACCGGAATGGCCAGCAGCAGGCCGGCCGCCACGAAATCGAAGGGGCGCAGCTGGCCCTCGCGCTTCTGGAACCACCAGGCCAGCATCAGCGGCAGGGCAATCTTCATCAATTCGCTGGGCTGGATGACCACGCCTACATTGAGCCAGCGACGCGCGCCTTTCTTGGTCAGCCCGAAGATGGCCACGGCAATCAGCAGCGCCACGCCGATGGTGTACAGAGGTACGGCAAAGGTCATGAGCCGCTGCGGCGGCACCTGCGCCACCACGAACATGATGGCGCCAGCAATCAGCATGTTGCGGCCGTGGTCCATGAAGCGCGTCCCGTGGTCGTAACCGGACGAGTACATGATCAGAAGGCCGGCACTGGCCAGCAAAAAGACGGCGAAAGCCAGCGGACCGTCAAAGCCCTGCAACAGCGGCAAGGTACGCTGGTAAAGCGAGGGTTTTTCAAAAACAGCGGCCATGGACGGATTATCCGACAGCGGGGCGCTCTTGCCGCCTGAAAAACGCCTTCACTTAGCATGGCAGCATGCG
>CALSAU010000366.1:0-3356 GCA_943372985.1 Polaromonas sp. YR568
CGACCAAAGGCTGCCCGGCAAGTTCTGCGAGCGGCGTAACATGGCCATCGGCGGCCACGCCATGCGGCATCAAGTCTCTGGACGATGTGAATCCGTCAAAGGCAGGCCGCTGGCCGGTGTGCAGCACAAGGTCAATTCGTCCCGGGCCCTTCAATGGCCAGGACTCCCGCAGCGGACCAGCAGGCAGCAACCAGCCATTGCCCAGACCGCGGTCATCAAAGACGGCGATGTTGATGTCACGTCCCATCGCCAGATGCTGCAGGCCATCGTCACTGACCACGACCTGCGTGTGCGGGTGTGCCTTGAGCAGCGACTCCACGGCCTGCGCCCGGTTTGCAGCCACAACAACCGGGGCGCCTGTCGCCTGATGGATCAGCGCAGGCTCGTCGCCTGAATCGCGCAGCGGCGTGCTGGCAGTGACTTCGGTCATCGCGGCGCTGGTGCGACCGTAGCCCCGCGACACCACGCCCACTTTCAGCCCTTTCGATTGCAGGTGGTGCACCACGCTGATCACCACCGGCGTTTTGCCGGCGCCACCGGCCACCACATTGCCGACGACGATCACAGGCACCGGAAAGCGCGTGGTGTGCAGCAGACCGCTGCGGTAAAGCCATGCACGAGCGGCCACTAGTATTGCGTAAACGCATGACAGGGGCCACAGCAGGCAGGCAAGCCAGCCGCGGCGGGTCCAGGCCTGCAGCAGCAGATGTTTCATGGATATTGCCTGGTCGCCGCTGGGTGGCCCGGGCTGGCGTTACTGCGCCGAGCTTTGGGTGGCGAAGGTGATCTGCGCCAGACCTTCTCGCCGCGCGGCTTCCATCACCGTCACCACCGACTGGTGTGTGGCTGTGGCGTCCGCACTGATGATGATCACGCTCTCCGGACCGGCTTTTGCAGCGCCCGTGAGTGCAGCGCCCAGTGCCTGCACGCTGCGGCCTTCAACAGGCGTCTTGTTGACCATGTAACGCCCATCGCTGCTGACGGCCACGATCACTTCGCGTGCGTAGTCGCGCTGTTTGTCGGCATCGGCCACCGGAAGCTTGACCTGCAGTTCGGTGAACTTGCTGTAGGTGGTCGACAGCATCAGGAAGATGAGCACCACCAGCAGCACATCGATGAACGGAATCAGGTTGATCTCCGGCTCGTCGTGGGGGCGAGGGCGGAAGTTCATTTGCGTAACGTGTTGAGATGCCGCACAAACCGCTCCGCTGCCAGCTCCATGGTCAGCAGGTAGCCATCGACGCGGGCACGGAAGTAGCGCCAGAAAATCAGGGCGGGAATGGCCACAATCAGGCCAAAAGCGGTGTTGTAGAGCGCGATAGAGATACCCTGCGCCAGCTGGGCCGGGTTACCTGCGCCGCTGGCGTTGACACCACCACCGCCAGGCTGGGAGCCGAAGATTTCAATCATGCCAATCACCGTGCCGAGCAGGCCGAGCAGTGGCGCTGCCGAGGCGATAGTGGCCAGCGCTGCCAGGTAGCGCTCGAGCTTGTGTGCGGCCTTCCGGCCGGCGCCTTCCATGGCAGATCGCAAATCGTCTTCGCTGACGCGCGGGTTGGTGTTGAGGGTGCGCAGACCTGTGGCAAGTACTTCACCGAGCACCGAGTTCTGCTCCAGCTGCGTCACCACGTCGGGCGTGGGCACGCTGGCACGGGATACGGTGATGGCCTCATCGAGCAGTTGGGGAGGAGCGACCTTTGAAGTTTTGAGGCTGGCAAAGCGCTCGATGACCAGTGCGAGCGCCAGAATGGAGCAGGCAATCAAGGGCCAGATGGGCCAGCCTGCGGCTTGTATGATCGAAAACAATCGGCTTCTCCGTACGGATAAATTCTGTTGGATTATGGACCACCGGCGAGCTGCAGACGGTGCTCGCACGCGGCGTGCTCCCGGCCTTTCGGCTGGCCCGGGACTGGTGCGCAAACCCACAGAACGTGTGGATAACTTTGTGGGCAAGTCAGTGCACGGCGCCCGGCAAGCCGCGCCAATTCGTCCTTGTGACAAATCGATGAAATTTTGAGCAGAATTAAGTCTTTCAAAATCAATGAGTTACACGAATTTATCGCGCTATGCGCGCCAAAGCGCACCGGCAAGCCGCACCAGGGGCTCCTCTGTGGAGTATTACCCCCGCCGAATCAGGGGCTTTGACCTTGTTTGAGGAGTCCGCTCCGGACGAACTGGCCCCCGATGCGGTACGCGGTGCACGGGGCCGCGTGTGGCCGGTGGGTTCGCTGCTGCGGGCGATTGCCGGCAGCCTGGAGGCCCGTTTCAATCCGGTGTCGGTGCAGGGGGAGGTCAGCGGCTTTTCGCGTGCAGCCAGTGGGCACTGTTATTTTTCCCTGAAGGACGCGCAAGGTCAGGTGCGCTGTGCCATGTTCCGGCGCGCCGCCAGTCTGCTGGACTTCGTGCCGCGCGACGGCCAGCTGGTCGAGGTGCGTGGCCGTCTGGGTGTTTACGAGCCGCGTGGCGAGCTGCAACTGGTGGTCGAGTCCATGCGTCAGGCGGGGCAGGGCAATCTTTTCGAGCAGTTTTTGCTGCTCAAAGCCCGGCTTGAGGCCGAAGGCTTGTTTGACAGCGCCAGAAAACGCGAGCTGCCCCTGATGCCGCGGGGCATCGCGCTGGTGACCTCGCTGGGCGCCGCCGCCCTGCACGACGTGGTCAGTGCACTGGAACGCAGGGCACCGCACATCCCAGTGGTGATCTATCCGGCCAGTGTGCAGGGCGCGCAGGCCGCAGGCGAACTGGTCAGGGCCATGAACACCGCTTTTGCGCGGCGCGACGAAGACCAGACCGACGTGTTGCTGCTGGTGCGCGGCGGCGGCGCGATGGAAGACCTGTGGGCGTTCAACGAGGAGCAACTGGCCCGCACCATCGTGGTCGCACCCATGCCGGTTGTCAGCGGCGTCGGCCATGAAACCGATTTCACGATTGCCGATTTTTGCGCTGATGTGCGGGCGCCGACGCCCACTGCGGCCGCCGAGCTGTGCGCCCAGCCACGAGCCGTGTGGATGGGTGTTCTGGGGCAGGTGGCCGATCGCCTGCAGAGGGGCGTGGACCGCCAGTTGCAGGCACAGAACCAGCGACTGGACTGGGCTGCATCCCGGCTGAGCCAGCCTTCGCATGGGGTCACCCGGCAGAAGGCGCAGCTCGACTCGGTCGCCCAGTCGTTGCGCCATGCGGTGCAGCGGCGGCTGCTTTCCGAGCGGGGGGAACTGCAGAGCCTGGGCGCGACCTTGCCGCTGCGGCTGGCCAGCTGCATGCAGCATCACAGCCAGCGGCTGGAACGCGCGCGCCTGCGGCTCGGGCTGCTGGATCCCCAACTGGTGCTGCAGCGCGGATATGCCTGGCTGGCCGATCTG
>CALSAU010000367.1:0-3355 GCA_943372985.1 Polaromonas sp. YR568
GTCGGTGGGTCCAGCGAGAAAAAGGCCTCGCACAGCTCCATGACGGTGGTGCGCGAGATCACGCGGTCCACCGCCAACGTGAGCTCGGGTTCCCAGCCGGTGGCCACGCGCTTGACGCGATTGGCCACCGCGTCAAGCTCGGTCAGCAGCCGGTCGCCTTCGCGCAGGAGTTCGCGCCCGGCGGCGGTGAGCTTGGCCTGCCGTGATGAGCGGTCAAACAGCAGAACATCGAGCGCGTCTTCCACCAGCCGGATGCGGTAGGTGAGGGCGCTGGGCACCACGCCCAGCTGCCGTGCCGCCGCAGCCATGCTGCCCGCGCTGTGCACGGCCGCGATCAGCCCCAGTGTTTCGGGCGTCAGGGTGTCCCGGATCGGGTTGGTGATGATGCTCATGGCAGTTTGATCATGATTTAATAGTTCAATTAATTTGAATGATGCCATCAAATCCGTGCAACGAAAAGAGTGGTATCGGCTTCTACAGTAGAGGCATTGAAAGCAGCGCCCCGGCAGCTTTCCCAACAGCCCCTGAAAGGAGCCCATCATGGTCACTCTGAGAGCCTCCAGCGAACGCGGTTATGCCGACCACGGCTGGCTGAAGTCCTTCCATTCCTTTTCTTTCGCCGGTTACTACGACCCTGCCCACATGGGTTTTGGCAACCTGCGCGTGATCAACGAAGACCGCGTGGCCGCTGGTCGCGGCTTCGGCACGCACGGCCACCGTGATATGGAAATCATCAGCTACGTGCTGAGCGGTGAGCTGGCGCACAAGGACAGCATGGGCAACGTCAAGGGCATTCCGCCCGGCGATGTGCAGCGCATGAGCGCCGGCACCGGCGTGCAGCACAGCGAGTTCAATCATGCCGAGGGCCAGACCACGCATTTCCTGCAGATCTGGATCGAGCCCAACGTGACGGGCATTCCGCCCAGCTACGAGCAGAAGTCCTTCAGTGACGCTGAAAAGCGCGGCCAGCTGCGCCTGGTGGCCTCGCCCGACGGTGCCCAGGGCTCGGTGACCATTCATGCCGATGCGCGGCTCTATGCGGGCCTGCTCGACGGTGAGAAGTCGGTCGAACTGGCGCTGGACCCGAAGCGCAAGACCTATGTGCATCTGGTGCGCGGCGAACTGGAGGTCAATGGCCAGCGGCTGAAGACCGGTGACGCTGCCAAGCTGGAGTCAGAGCCCCGCCTGCAACTGGCTCACGGCCAATCGGCTGAGGTGCTGGTGTTTGACCTGGAAGCTTGAGTCTCGAAGCCTGAGTCTCCAAGTCTGAGTTTTCCCCTGCGGTGTGCTGGCTTGCTGGTCACCGTGTTTTCATCCATCATCCTCGGGCACTCATAAGCCCCTTATCTGTTTTTTCTCGAAAGGACTCATCATGTTCAACTCTCTCCAAAACCCGTTTTCCCTGATTGGCCGCCTGCTGCTGGCCCTACTGTTTGTGCCCGCCGGTTTCAGCAAGATTGCTGGCTTCACGGGCACCGTGGGCTACATCGCCTCCAAGGGCGTGCCACTGCCTGAAGTGGCCGCAGCGATTGCCGTCGCTGCCGAGCTGGGCCTTGGCCTGCTGCTGGTGGTGGGCTTCCAGACCCGACTGGCCGCGTTGCTGCTTGCGATCTTCACTTTCGTCATCACCTTCATCTTCCACAACTACTGGGCCATGCCGGCTGACATGCAGATGATGCAGTCGTTGATGTTCTTCAAGAACATGGCTGTGGTGGGTGGTTTGCTGGTGATCACGGCTTTCGGTGCCGGCGCCTGGAGCCTGGACGGCAAGCGCGGCGCCTGAGTTTTCACGGTTTCTATCTTACTTTTTTGACCCTCAAGGAGTTCACTCATGTCTCAAGTTGTTGTGGTTTACCACTCGGGCTACGGCCATACCCAGCGCATGGCGCAATCGGTGGCCAATGGCGCCGGTGCAGAGCTGATCGCGATTGACGCCGATGGCAACCTGCCGGAAGGTGCGTGGGAAAAGCTCGCGGCGGCCGACGCCATCATCATGGGAAGCCCGACCTACATGGGCAGCGTCAGCTGGCAGTTCAAGAAATTTGCCGATGCGTCGTCCAAGCCCTGGTTCGGCCAGGCCTGGAAGGACAAGCTGTTTGCCGGCTTCACCAACAGCGCCAGTATGAACGGCGACAAGCTGTCCACGCTGCACTACCTGTTCACGCTGGCCATGCAGCACGGCGGCGTGTGGGTGGGCACTGGCATGATGCCCAGCAACAGCAAGGCTGCCAAGCGCGACGACAACAATTACATGGGTTCGTTCAGCGGCGCGATGGCGCAGTCGCCTTCCGATGCCGGCGCAGCCGAGATGAGCGCTGGCGATCTGGAGACGGCGCGTCTGTTCGGCGCGCGCGTGGCAGAGACCGCTGCGCGCCTGCGCAAGTAATCCGTCGGGCCCGATGTGTACTGCCCCGTGAGGCAGCACACCAGAATGTCATCACTTCAGGAGTTGCCCATGTCCGTGCTCATCCAGAAGAAGCCGTCCGCGCCCATGGCGCAGACCATCGCGATCCGCGACCATGTGCTGAGTGCCGATGTGAGCGCCGCCGAAGGCGGTGAAGACGCAGGCCCCAGTCCGCACGACCTGTACGACGCGGCGCTGGGTGCCTGCAAGGCTCTGACGGTGATGTGGTACGCCCGCAAGAAGGGCATTCCTGTGGACGATGTCCGTACGGTGATTGACCGCGACGACTCCGGTGAACGCACTGGCGTGTACCGGCTCAGTGCGCGCATGCAGGTGCAGGGCACGCTGACCGATGCGCAGGTGCGCGAGCTGGAATCTGTGGCGCAGAAATGTCCGGTTCATAAATTGATGACCACGGTCACCACCGACATCACCACCTCACTGGAGCGCATGCCATGACGGTTCAACGTGTACTGACGGGCCACCACAAGGACCTGGGCGGTGGCTTCATGGTGCGGCGCCTTTTGCCGGCTGCGCAACAGCAGTCGGTGGGCCCCTTCATTTTCTTTGATCACTTCGGACCGGTGACCGAGCAGCCCGGCACCAATCACGATGTGCGGCCCCATCCGCACATCGGACTGGCCACCGTGACCTACCTGTTTGAAGGCGCCATGATGCACCGCGACAGCGTCGGTTCCAGTCAGCGCATTGAGCCCGGCGCCATCAACTGGATGACGGCAGGGCGCGGCATTGTGCATTCAGAGCGTGCGCCGGAAGACCTGCGCAGCACGGCTTATGTCAACCACGGCCTGCAGCTGTGGGCGGCGCTGCCCAAGGCATTTGAAGAGGTGGCGCCTGACTTCACGCACACCCCGGCCGATGCGATTCCTGTGGTCACGCTACCGGGCGTTGAAGTGCGTGTGCTGATCGGCGACGCATTTGGCAAGACAT
>CALSAU010000368.1:0-3328 GCA_943372985.1 Polaromonas sp. YR568
ATCCGTAGCCTCGTGCGAGTAGCGGTGCGGGTATTTGTAGCGGTCCAGGTGGTGTTTGAAGGCCCCGTCGTTCTGCTCAATCAAGGCGAGCATGTCGGCCAAGACGCTTGCATCGTCATTCAACCAGCCCTCGGGGTCGCGTTGGGCCAGAGCCCATCGCATCACGTCAAGGCTCTCGTCAATCACCATTGCATTGGGTAACACCAACACGGGAACGGTGCCCTTGGGCGATGCCGCCAGCATGTCCGCAGGCTTCTCGCGCAGCACCACTTCACGGAGTTCATAGGGCGTGGCGCTGACCGCCAGCGCCAGCCGCGCCCGCATCGCATACGGGCAGCGCCGGAACGAATACAGCGCGGGCAACGCCGGGGCCATCAATGGCCTTCAGGGGGTGGCTCACCCGCGCCCGGCTGCCGCACGCCAATGTGGGCTTGCTGCCGGGCTTCGGCCAGCGTCACCTGGCGCTGGCGTTCGCGATAGCCAGCCTTTTGCCCGTCGGTGGTGCTGCCATGGCAGCGTGCGCAGCTTACGCCCAGTTCATAGAGCGGCGACTGGCGGTCTTGCGCGCTCAGCGGGTGGCGGCACGAACGGCACAGCGAGAAGTCGCCGGGCTGCAGGCCATGGCCCACCGACACGCGCTCGTCAAACACAAAGCATTCACCTTCCCACAGGCTCTGGGCGGGCGGTACGGTTTCCAGGTACTTCAGGATGCCGCCTTGCAGGTGATAGACCTCCTCAAAGCCCTTGGAGCGCAGCAGCGCCGTTGATTTCTCGCAGCGGATGCCGCCGGTGCAGAACATGGCCACGCGCGGCTTCTTGCCGTTGGCCGGCGCCAGCTTGCCGCCTTCGGCCATTTCACGCTCGACCCAACCCGGTAGCTCGGAAAAACTGGTGGTCGCCGGGTTGATCGCACCTTCAAACGTGCCGATGGACACCTCATAGTCGTTGCGCGTGTCCACCAGCACCACGTCAGGTTCGCTGATGAGCTGGTTCCAGTCCTGCGGTTTGACGTACTCTCCGGCCATCAGCGCCGGGTGCACCTCGGGCACGCCCATGGTGACGATTTCGCGTTTGAGGCGCACCTTCATGCGGTAGAAGGGCATCTCGTTCGCCCAGGCTTCCTTATGCTCCAGTTGCGCCAGACGGGCATCGGCACGCAGCCAGTCCAGCACGGCACGCACGCCTGCCTCCGCGCCCGCAATCGTGCCGTTGATGCCTTCCGCTGCCAGCAGCAGCGTGCCTTTCACGCCGTTCGTTTCGCAACAGGCGAGCAGTGGCGCACGCAGGTCGGCAAAGTCGGGCAACTCCACAAACTGGTAGAGCGCGGCGGTCAAAAAGGGGGCGGAAGGTGACGGGCGGGAGGGCATGGAAAAGGAACGCAAGTCAAAGCGGGGAAGGGTAGAACAGGCGCAGCGCAAGAACGCCGTGTTGGTTGACAGTTTACTTTGCTGCGCTGCAGCAAGATAGGGCGTATGCTGTGTCTCATGTGTTGTATCGAGGGCGGATGCGTCCCCCATTCCTTCCTGTTCGGGGTCTGTCCATGCGCAAGAGCCTGAGCAGCCTTTGGCTCCGAAGCGTCCGTCAATTGGGCAAGCTGGGCAAGGTGCAGGCCCGGCAAGGCCGAAAGCTGCTTAAAACCCTGCTCCCGGTGACCCCACGACCAACAGCCAAGGGACGCAATCACACACCATCACAGCAAGCACTGATTGATCCACTCAGCGGTGTGGCCAGCGTACCGCCGGTCATCGAGCGCGCCATCCGCCGCACGACCCGGCCGGCAGGGCAGTGGAGCAAGGCCTACTTTCATCCACCGGCTGAGTCCTTGCCTGCGGGTGCCATTGCCAAACGGATGGGCTACTGGCTGTACCTTCCGTCGCGTCACGTATGGGATGCGTACGGCGACACCCATGAACCCATGCCGCTCGTGGTGATGCTGCACGGCTGCAAACAAACGGCTACAGACATCGCCACGGCGACCCGGCTCAATGCGCTGGCCGACCGCAAGGGTTTTGCCGTGCTGTACCCGCAGCAGTCAGCAGCGGCTGACGCCCACCGCTGCTGGCACTGGTACCAACGCGACACCCAGCAGGGCGGTGGTGATGTGGCGCTCATTGCCAGTCTCATTGACCGCGTGCGGCAGCAGCATGGGCTGGACGCCTCGCGGATTTACCTCGCAGGTCTGTCGGCAGGCGCCGCGCTGGCCAACCTGATTGCGCTGCATCACCCGGCGCTGATCGCGGCGGTTGGGCTGCACTCGGCTCCGGTGTTCGGTACCACCGATTCCCCCATCAGCGCCTACCGCGCCATGCAGCACGGCGCCATGCTGCTCAACACCGAAGCGGCGCGGGAGTTCACGCGCGCCGCGCCGCAGTTTCCGGGCATGCCGACCATTGTCATCCACGGCGATGGCGATTCGGTGGTCAGGCGCATCAATGCCAGACAGCTGGTCGAACAGATGCACATTGTCAATGCGCCGTGGATCAGCAGCGCCCATCCGGTCGCGCGCCATCATGCCGGTCGCGCCGGGGGGCGTAGCCCGCGCCACGGCTACCGCAGTCTGACTTATTACGCAGGTCGAAAGCCTTACCTGGTTCAGTGCGACATCGAATCGCTCGGTCATGCCTGGAGCGGCGGCGACGGCAGTGTGGACTACAGCACGCCTGCTGGTCCGAATGCCACCTTGATGATGTGGAACTTCTTCGCACTTCACAGGCGCCTGCCAGCAGCTTCACCGCCTCAGGCCGGCGCCGGGGCACCGGTGGAAATGCCAGCCGTGTCCCCGGTGACAGCGACTGAGGCCACCGCCTGAAAGCACAGCACGGGGCAGGCAGTCTGCGGGCTATCATCATTGGTGATTTCAACCCCGAACCCTCTGCCATGACCAGCTCCAGCACACCTTCTGCAAACACCGCTACTGCAACGCCTATGAAGGTGGCCGTCATGGGGGCCGGCGCCGTAGGTGGCTACTACGGCGCCATGCTGGCCCGCGCCGGTCATCCGGTGGTGATGATTGCGCGGCCGCAGCATGTGGAGGCCATCGAGCGTCACGGTTTGCGCCTGCAGACCGCTGCATTCGATGAGCAGGTGGCAGTGGCTGCCAGCGCAGATGCCAGCGCAGTGAAGGGCGCCGACCTGGTGCTGTTCTGCGTCAAGTCCACCGATACCGAGTCAGCTGGTGCCCAGATGCGGCCGTATCTGGCGCCTGGCGCGCTGGTGCTGACCCTGCAGAACGGTGTGGACAACGCCGACCGCTTGCGGGCGGTGCTGCCCCACCACGAGGTGGCGGCTGCTGTCGTTTATGTCGCCCCTGAAATGGCTGGCCTCGGGC
>CALSAU010000369.1:0-3326 GCA_943372985.1 Polaromonas sp. YR568
TCGTCGAAGAGTGCAAGGCCGGCGGCACCACCGAAGCCGAGATGGCGACCCAGGAAAAAAAGGGTATCGCCACCGGCCTCTTCGTCACACACCCGCTGACCGGCGAGCAGGTCGAGGTGTGGGTGGGCAACTATGTGCTGATGAGCTACGGCGACGGCGCCGTGATGGGCGTGCCCGCGCATGACGAACGCGACTTCGAGTTCGCCAAGAAATACGGTCTGCGCATTCAGCAGGTCACCGACGTGAAGGGCCAGACCTACAGCACCGACGCGTGGGCTGACTGGTACGGCGACAAGCAGCAGGGTGTGGCCATCAACTCCGGAAAGTACGACGGCCTGGCCTACAAGGCCGCGGTGGATGCCGTGGCCAGCGACCTCGCAGCCAAGGGCCTTGGCGAGAAGAAAACCACCTGGCGCCTGCGTGACTGGGGCGTGAGCCGCCAGCGCTACTGGGGCACACCGATTCCCATCATCCATTGCGACGAGCACGGCGCGGTGCCGGTGCCCGAGAAAGACCTGCCCGTGGTCCTGCCGCAGGACTGCGTGCCCGACGGCTCGGGTAACCCGCTGGTGAAGCACGAAGGTTTTCATGCGGGCGTCATCTGCCCAGTATGCGGCAAGCCCGCGCGCCGCGAAACCGACACCATGGACACCTTTGTCGATTCGTCCTGGTACTACATGCGCTACTGCGATCCCACCAACGACAAGGCCATGGTCGCGGAAGGCGCGGCCTACTGGATGCCGATGGACCAGTACATCGGCGGCATCGAGCACGCCATCCTGCACCTGCTGTATGCGCGCTTCTGGACCAAGGTGATGCGCGATCTGGGTCTGGTGAAGGTGGACGAGCCCTTCACCAAGCTGCTGACGCAGGGCATGGTGCTCAACCACATCTACTCGCGCAAAGGCGACAAGGGCGGCATCGAGTACTTCTGGCCGCATGAGGTGGAGGACATCCACGACGCTTCGGGCAAGGTGACGGGCGCCAAACGCAAGAGCGACGGCCTGCTGGTGAACTACGAAGGCGTGGGCACCATGAGCAAGAGCAAGAACAACGGCGTGGACCCGCAGGACCTGATCGAGCGCTACGGCGCCGACACCGCGCGCCTGTACACCATGTTCACCGCGCCGCCCGAGGCCACGCTGGAGTGGAACGATGCGGCAGTCGAGGGTAGCTACCGCTTCCTGCGCCGGGTGTGGAACTTCGGCTTCAAGCTCAAGGCGCTGGATTCATCGGGGAACGCCGGTCCCATGGACAAGGACACCAAAACCCTGCGCCTGGAAATCCACACCGTGCTCAAACAGGTGGACTACGACTACCAGCGCATGCAGTACAACACCGTGGTGTCCGGTTGCATGAAGCTGCTCAATGCACTGGAAGACTTCAAGGGCGCCGCCAGCCCTGCATCAGCGGCCGCGCTGCGCGAAGGCTTCGGCATTCTGCTGCGCTGCCTGTACCCTGCCACACCGCACATCACCCACGCCCTCTGGACGGAGCTCGGGTATGCCGCAAGCGCTGGCGACCTGCTCGATGCCCCCTGGCCCGAGGTCGATGCCAGCGCCTTGCAGCAAGACGAGATCGAGCTGGTGCTGCAGATCAACGGCAAGCTGCGCGGTGCAGTCACCGTCCCGGCAGGCGCCGACAAGGCGGCCATCGAAGCCGCCGCGCTGGCGTCTGAAGCCTTCATCAAGCAAGCCGCCGGTGCGCCCGCGAAGAAGGTCATCGTCGTGCCGGGCCGGCTGGTCAACATCGTCATCTGACCCGACTCGCCTGCACCACACCCACCAAGGTATCACCCATGCAAACCCCGCAACGCCGCAACCTGCTGATCCTGATGGCCTCGACTGCCGGCGTGGCCGCAGCCAGCCTGTCGGGCTGCGGCTTTGCGCTGCGCAAGGCGCCCAACTTCGCCTTCACCACGCTCTACAGCGGCATCGCAGAGTCGTCACCGCTGGGCGTGGAGCTCCGGCGCTCGCTGCAGTCCACCGGCAAGGTGCGCGTCATCACCGATGCGCGACTGATCAGCCAGGCGCAGGTGGTGCTCGATGTGCTGCAGGATCAACGCGAGAAGGTGGTGCTCAGTACCAACGCGTCTGGCCAGGTGCGCGAGTTCCAGCTCAAGCTGCGCTTTCGCTTCCGGCTGCGCACGCTGGCCGGCAAGATGCTGATCCCCGATGCAGAAATCCTGCAGCAACGCGACATCAGCTTCAACGAGTCGGCCGTGCTGGCCAAAGAGGCGGAGGAAGGCCTGCTCTACCGCGACATGCAGTCGGACGTGGTTCAGCAGGTGCTGCGCCGGCTGGCGGCTGTGACGGAGCTGTAGCTCCCGATTCAGGACGCGTCGAACGCGCCCTGCACCCACTCGATGCGCGCTGGCTCGCCCGCCTGCAGCGCGCCTTCCACCAGCACCACATCAAAGCGACAAGGCGGCAGGCTGGCAAAGCGCATCAGGTAGTGGCGTGCGGCAAAGATGATGCGCTGCTGCTTGACCGCACCGATGCTGGCCGCAGCCCCGCCATGGGACTGGCTGGCGCGCTGCCGTACCTCGACAAAAACCAGTGTGCCGTCGCGCGCGCGCAGGATGAGATCAATCTCGCCACCACCCCGGCCGGGCGTCCGATAATTGGTTTCGACCAGCGTCAGTCCGGCCTGCTGCAGATGGTGCAGAGCGGCTGCTTCGGCCGCATCGCCGCGTGACTTGGTGGTAACCTGCCCGGTCACGGATTTCCCCGACACCACCTCAGCGGCAGTCGCTGACCGGACCCCCTGTTTTCTGGAAAACCACATTGAACGCTTCTTTCGATCTCGCACGGGACGCGGCACATGCCGCAGCCGGCATGCAGCATTATCCGGATGCGACGCTCTATGTGGTTGCCACGCCGATTGGCAATCTGGCCGACATCAGCCTGCGTGCGCTGCAGGTGCTGCAGATCGTCAACGCGATTGCCTGCGAGGACAAGCGTCACTCTCAACCTCTGCTGCGCCAGTACGGCGTGGAGACCAGCGCCGACAAGGCCCTGCTCGCCATCCACCAGCACAACGAAGCCGAAGCCGCCGCAGGGGTGATCGAGCGCCTGCAGCGCGGTGAACGTGTGGCCTATGTCAGCGATGCGGGCACACCGGCCGTGAGCGACCCGGGCGCGCGGCTGGTGGCAGCAGTCAGGGCGGCCGGCTTTCGCGTGGTGCCACTGCCCGGCGCCAGCAGCGTGACCACCCTGCTCAGCGCCGCCGGCGTGACGCGCGCCGAGGGTAGCGCCGACAGCCACAGCGGTTTTGTCTTCGCGGGCTTTCTCTCCAGCAAGGCCGGCGAGCGCGACCAGGCGATT
>CALSAU010000370.1:0-3322 GCA_943372985.1 Polaromonas sp. YR568
GACACGAGGTTTGCGCGGGGCGAGGCCATACGCCGCGGCACCCCGGTCGTCATCTGCCGCAGCGATGACCCAGAGGCAGCCTCTCCCGCCTGCACGAGCAGTTCAGCCAGGGGCTGGGTCGCCGGCTGGATCATCTATGAAGAGCGCGACGGCACCGACGGCCTGGGCAGCAGCGACAAACTGCTTCGCATCCAGGCACCGCTGAACGGAGTAGACAGCGCGAGCAGCACCAGGACCGATTTCACCTTCACACCGATGGGGCGCAGCCAGGCTGCGAACTTCAATGTCCTGTTTGGTGACGACATGCCTGCTCAGAGAAAGCGCAAGGTCTGTATTGGATTCACTGGTCGTCCCCGCATTGCCGCTGACGCCACAAGCAGCTGCGACAGCTGAGAGACGACCATGCGCACTACCGCCCAGCACATGCGCGCGGCGCCCATGCGCGGGGCCACGCTGATCGAGATTCTGGTCTCCATCCTGGTGCTGTCATTTGGACTGCTGGCCATTGGCAACATGATGGCCTACGCCATGCAGTTGCCCAAGATCGCTGGCAACCGCGCGGTCGCGTCTAACCTTGCGCTGGAAATGATCGAGCGCATGCGGGCCAACCCCACGGCGTTCCTGGCCAACCACTATGGCGCCATGACCTATACCGGCCTGCCCGATTTGCCGGTAGAAGACGCCAGCCTCCAGTGCAGCTACCCCAACTGCACGCCCCAGGCTCTGGCCACCCAGGATATCGACGACCTCAGCCGCACGGCCCGCATGCAGTTGCCGTCTGGCGGCATCATGATTGAAAACCCCGGCGTGTCCGCCGCCGGCGAGGGCCGGGTCTTCATTCTGTGGAAAGAGGCTGCAAGCGCAGGCAGTCTGGGCAACCGGGGCGACATCTGCCCGGGTCTGCCAACGGACCTGGCGGCCGGCGCGCCGCGTTGCGTGATGATCAAGTTCCGGCCATGACAGCGCAACGCTCCCCCTTGCGCCTGCGCGGTGTCACGCTGGTGGAACTGCTGGTTTCGCTGGTGATCGGCTTGGTCATCATGCTGGCCGCCAGCCAGGCCTATCTGGCTACCTCCGGTTCCAGCCGCATCAGCGACGCCCAGGCGCGCATGAACGAGGACGCGCAAACGGCCCTGGCCGTCCTCACCCAGCAGCTTAAGCTCGCCGGAGCCAACCCGGTCAGGCCAGACCGGGCCCAGGCGTTCTTGCGCAATCCCTTGACCGCAACCTACACCGTCCGGGGATGCGACATCGGCTTCGCCAGCAACTCCGTGACCTCCATACAGGATCTGAACTGCACCCACACTGCAGCCAGCACCGGCCCGGACGCCATCGCCATTCACTACGAGGCCGACAGATTCAATTCGTCTACCCAGAAGTCCAGCACCACGCCTACCGACTGTGTGGGGTATGGACTGGACGGCATCGACACCAGCTTCACCGATTCGTCCGGCACCGGGCGGCAGACGACGATGTTCCTGGCAACGCCCGTCTACTACCTGAGTACCAGCGGTACGCGCACCAGCCTGTCTTGCCGCAACCTCGATGGCAGCGGCAGCCCCCAGCCGCTGGTTGAGAACGTGATTGACCTGCAGTTTCGCTACGGCACGGCCAGCCCGGCGGACCAGAGCGCTGTTCTGGGTTACCTGACAGCCCAGCAGATTGACGACCCGGCGGGGCTGATCGCCGGCACGGCTTCGGCGGCGCAGCGCTGGGCCCTGGTCAAGACGGTGCGCGTGTGCATCCTGATGGTCAGCGAAAGCGCCATCGCTACCAGCGCCCAATCCGCCCAGTACCGCAACTGCGGCGGCGCCTTGGTGACGAACCCACCGGACCTGCGGCTGCGCCGCGCCTTCACAACCACCGTATTCCTGCCCAACCGCAAGGGGTAACCATGAAGACCAGATCCTCCCAAGAGGGCGTTGTGCTGATTATGTCGCTGCTGATGCTGATCATCGTCACGCTGCTGGCCACCACGACCATGAAGAGCGCGTTGTCCACCGAAAGCGTCAGCGGCGGGGTGCGACTGAACCAGCTGGCCCACCAAGCCGCGGAGATGGCCTTGCGGCACTGCGAGGACGCCGTCTTCAACTACGCAAACGGCGGGGCTGCCTTGCCTCCGGGGCTGGCGATCCAGGACTTCAGCGCTACGCCCAGCTGGCAGCGCGGCAGCACCACGTGGGACCAAATCAACAACAACATCTACGCCCTGGCGCTGACCGATGTGAACAACAACGGCGCGCCCTACCAACGCCCGCCTGAATGCCTGGTGGAGCATCTGTCGGCAACGGGCACACCGGAGCACAACACCGTGTTTGTGGTCACGGCGCGGGGCTTCGGCCCTGAAGTGGCCAAGGTGGGCACGGACACGGACCGCCGGCCCAAGGGCAGCGAAGTCTTCCTGCAGTCCACGCTGGAGTTGGTGGAAGTCCCGCCAGCGCCGCCGGCTGCGAACTGACCTCAAGGAGTTCACCATGACAGTTGCCAACTTCTTGCGCGCCCTGGCTGGCGCGGTGCTGCTGGGCATGTTCGCAGTGCCGGCGGTCCAGTCCGCAGAACCCACGCAGTACCCCCTGCTGTCACGCGCGCCCAACGTGCCACCCAACCTGATGCTGATCCTGGATGACTCCAACTCCATGGACTACGTCTACCTTTACCAGGATCGCACGCCCGACTTGTGGAAGCTGCCCGAGGCGGATGTTCGGGGAGACAAGCGGCCCTCTACGGACCAATACGCGCGCTGCGCGCCGGAAGTCAACCGCATTGCCTACAACCCGGCGAACCGCTACGACCCCCCCAAAGAGGCCAACGGAAGTTACAGGGCCAAAGGGTCGGTGGCAACTGCGATCAACAACCCTCCGTGCGGTGTCAGCGGGACGCCCCGTGTTTACAAATACACCAAGCTCGATCCTCCTCTTCCCTTTTATCTGGAAAGCAGCTACACCAGTTCGACCATCGAACCAGGAGTCCCCTCATATCCCAAGTCCGCCAACCGCACGGACTGCAGCTCAGCAAGCTGCACCTATGCAGAGGAAAGCCAGAACTACGCCAACTGGCACCTCTACCACCGTCACCGCGTCTACATGGCCACGACGGCACTGAGCCAGATCATCAGCGATGCGCCGGCGGCGCTGCGTTTCGGCTGGGCCAGCATGAACCATCTTGCGGTGACGGGAACCATCGCCGCCGGGATTCGCCCCCTTGGCGGGCAGGATTCCGCCACGCGCAAAAGCTTTCGTACGTGGCTGGACGGACTGAACCCTGGCACGACCATCCAGGGAACCCCCAGCAACGAAGCCCTGCACCGCATGGGGAAATACTA
>CALSAU010000371.1:0-3317 GCA_943372985.1 Polaromonas sp. YR568
CGGTGGAACACCACAGCGCGCGCATCGGCGACGCCCGCAGCACACTCAACGATGGCATCATCAGCCACGTGAACGCACTGGCAGCGGCACTGGGCATTGCGCCCGGCCAGAGCTGCCGGCAGGCAATTGAAAAGACACCCAACTGAAGGAGACTCACACATGACCCCTGCATTCAAGACCAGCCGGCGCATGGCCCTTGCCGCTGTGGCTGCCACTGCGGCCACCTGGCTGGCTGGCCCCGCATCCGCACAGGGTGCCTGGCCCAACAAGCCTGTGCGGATCGTGGTGCCGTTTGCCCCCGGCGGTACCACCGACATCCTGGCGCGTGCCATCGCGCCCGAGCTGTCCAAGGCTTTCGGCCAGCAGTTTGTTGTGGAGAACCGCGCTGGCGCAGGCGGCAATATCGGTGCCGACGTGGTGGCCAAGGCGCCCAACGACGGCTACACCCTGCTTATGGGCACCGTGGGTACGCAGTCCATCAACAAGTGGCTGTACGCGCGCATGCCGTTCGACCCGCAAAAGGACTTCGTGCCGATCACGCTGGTGGCCGGCGTGCCCAACGTCATGGTTGTCAACACCGAAAAGGCCGCGGCGCGCAATATCCGCACGGTCGAAGACTTTGTGAAATACGCCAAGGCCAACCCTGGCAAGCTGAACATGGCGTCCAGCGGCAACGGCACCTCCATCCACCTGGCAGGCGAGCTGTTCAAGGCCATGACCGGCACCTACATGACGCACTTCCCGTACGGCGGCTCGGGCCCGGCCCTGCTGGCGCTGGTGGGCGGCGACATGGACGTGATGTTCGACAACCTGCCCTCGTCCATGCAGCTCATCAAAGCCGGAAAGTTGAAGGCGCTGGCCGTCACGAGCTTGCAACGCTCTGCAGCGCTGCCTGACCTGCCCACAGTGGAGCAGGCCGGCGGCGGCGCGCTCAAGGGGTTTGATGCCAGCTCATGGTTTGGCCTGCTGGCACCTGCCGGCACGTCGATGGACATCGTCAACCGGGTGCAGCAGGAAACCGCCAAGGCGCTCAATGCACCGGCGGTCAAGGAACGTCTGCTGGCCAACGGCGCCATCCCCAGCGGCAACACCCCTGCCGAATTTGCGAAGCTGATCGACGCCGAGCTGAAGAAGTGGCAGCCTGTGGTGAAGGCGTCGGGCGCCAAGGTCGATTGAAGCTCAGGCAGCGCCTCAGACGCCCCAGACCACATCTGCTTGCGCCGCGTTACAGCGGCGCAGCATGTCCAGGAACGGCTTGGCGCGCTGGCGCAGGCTGATGCCCTCGGCAGGGACCTGGCCGTCGGCTGGCTCCGCACTGTCGGTGCCGGCCGCCTTCTTCATGGATTCTTCCTGGGCAATGGCGCCTTCCAGCGCGCTGATGGCCGCAGGGATCTGTCCGGCAGTGATGATGCCCGTGGCGCCGGCATCCTTGCCGATGATTTCCAGCACACGGCGGCCCTGCGGCTCCAGCATGATGAGGTCGCCGTCTGCCTTGGATTTGAATTTGTAGATCATGAACAGTCCCTGTTGTAGATATAGCTTCGGTTGAAGGGGTACACCGATTGTGCGCCCCGCAGGTTGGCCGTGTCGGTACCAAGCCTGCCCGTAGGCCGCGCGGCCAGCATCTGGTGCAATGAAATCCAGCCCTGCTCAAACGACATCGCGCACCCCGCCAGGTAAAGGCGATAGGCACGCAGCACCTTGCCCGCGCTCTGAAGGTCGCCCCCGTTTTCCAGCACCCTCTGAGCATCCGCCAGCCGCGCCTCCAGCGCGTCGGACCAAGCCCACAGCGTGCGCGCATAGTGCGGGCGCAGGTTCTCGGTGACCACCATCTCCAGGCCGGCATGGGCCATGTCACGCAGCACCTGGCTTACGTGCAACAGCTCGCCGCCCGGGAAGATGTACTTTTCAATGAAGTCGCCCATGCCTGCGCCGAGCTGGCGATGGCCTGTGCCAGAGGCCGTAATGCCATGGTTCATGACCAGGCCGCCGGGCGCCAGCAGGCGAGAGATTTTTTCAAAGTAATTCGGCATGTTGGCGTGGCCCACATGTTCGAGCATGCCGACAGAGGCAATCTTGTCAAACACCTGCGCTTCGTCCAGGTCGCGGTAGTCCAGCAGCAGCACGCGCACCCGCCCCTGCAGGCCGTGCGCCTCAACCAGACCCTGCACATGCGCATGCTGGTTGCGCGACAGCGTGATGCCGGTGGCGTCGACGCCATAGTGTTCGGCCGCCCACAGCAGCAGCCCGCCCCAGCCCGCACCGATGTCCAGGAACCGTTCGCCGGGCTGCAAAATGAGCTTGCGGCAAATGTGGTCCAGCTTGGCCTCCTGGGCCTGCGCCAGCGTCATGGACGCGTCGCGGTAGTAGGCGCATGAATAAACGCGGCGGGGGTCCAGCCACAGCGCGTAGAAGTCATCGGATACGTCGTAGTGAAACTGGATCTGCTCGGCGTCCTTGCGCGGGGAATGCGCCGCCAGCGATCGGGCGCGGTGCAGCAACTGCGTCCACCAGGCAGTATCGCCGCCGGCCGGGTTGCCCGGCAGCAGCCGCGCTGCCACAGCCATCAGGTCGCGCATGTGCCCTTCCAGGCGGACGCGGCTTTCCACAAAGTCTTCGGCCAGCCGCCCGATCTGGCCGGCAGCCAGCGTGGCGAGGCTGGACCAGTCGGCAAAGCCCAGCGTCACAGCTGCGTCGGGCGGGCCCACGCGCTGGCCCGCCGGCAATTCCAGCGCCACGGGCACCGGCAGTGCGGCCAGCCGGTCCTGGACCTGGTGGATCAGCGTCTGCATGCAAATATTTTTGCACTGGCGAAGGCGTCGTCAAGGCAACCTTTTGTAGGACAGATTCGCTTTGTGTCAACGCATCCCCTGTTGACTTTGATTTGTTTAAGCCTAAACTATTTCTCCATGAATATCCTGTGCATTGGCGGCGGCCCGGCTGGTTTGTACTTTGCACTGCTCATGAAGCAGCGCAACCCTGGCCATCGGGTGGTGGTGGTGGAACGCAACCGCCCGTTTGACACCTTTGGCTGGGGCGTGGTGCTGTCGGACCAGACGCTGGGCAACCTGCGCACAGCCGACCCCGTCAGTGCACGCCTGATTGGCGATGCGTTCAACCACTGGGACGATATCGAGGTCTTCTTCAAGGGCCGCTCGGTGCGATCTACCGGCCATGGTTTTTGCGGCATCGGCCGCAAGCGCCTGCTGAACATCCTGCAGGAACGGTGCCTGGCGCTCGGCGTGGAGCTGGTGTTTGAAACCGACGTGGCCGATGACCAGGCGCTGGCCGCGCAGTACGGCGCGGACCTGGTGATC
>CALSAU010000372.1:0-3309 GCA_943372985.1 Polaromonas sp. YR568
ACCACCAGCACCGCACAGCCCGCGTCGCGAAGCGCCAGGATGGCACCGCGAATCTGCGCCGCCGCGCCCACGTCCACCCCCCAGGTGGGTTGCGAGACGATCAGCAGCCGGGGCTTGGCATCGATCTCGCGGCCCACAATGAACTTCTGCAGATTGCCGCCCGACAGCGACTTGGCCGCCGCATTCGGCCCGCCCGCCTTGACGTTGAAGCGCGCGATGATGCCCGCCGCCTGCGCCTCCAGCGCCTTGATATTGATCCAGCCGCTGCCGCCAATGGCGTCGGTACGGGTCAGCAGGAGGTTGTGCGCCAGGCCCAGCGTGGGCACGGCGCCGCGGCCCAGCCGCTCTTCCGGCACAAAATGCAGCCCCATGGCGCGGCGCTGGGCTGGGCCCAGCCCGCCGGCCTCGCGCCCCATCACGGTGATGGCCGCAGCCCCGGCACGCGTGTCCTCGCCCGAGAGCACATACAGCAACTCTTTCTGGCCGTTGCCCGAGACGCCGGCAATACCCACCACTTCACCCGCGCGCACCTGCAAACTGACCTCGTACAGGTCCACGCCGAACTGCTCGGCGCGCGGCAGGCTCAGCGCCCGGACATCCAGCACCACATCGCCCAGCGGCACCTCGCGGTGCTCCAAGGCCGGCGGCTCGGCGCCAATCATCAGGCGACTGAGCGAGGCATTGGACTCCTGCCGCGGATCGCACACGCCCGTCACCTGCCCGCCGCGCAGCACCGTGCAGGCTGTGCACAGTGCGCGGATCTCGTGCAGCTTGTGGCTGATGTAGAGAATGCTGCAGCCCTGCGCGGCCAGCCGGCGCAAGGTGTCAAACAGGTTCTCCACCGCCTGCGGCGTCAGCACCGAGGTGGGTTCGTCCAGGATCAATATCTTCGGATTCGTCAGCAGGGCGCGCACGATCTCGACGCGCTGGCGCTCGCCAACCCCCAGCGTATGCACGGGCCGCGTCGGGTCCAGCTCCAGACCGTAGGCCTGCGTGGTCTCGCGGATGCGCGCTGACACCTCGGCGAGCGTCAGATGCTTGCCCAACCCCAGCCAGACGTTCTCGGCCACGGTCAGCGTATCGAACAGGTTGAAGTGCTGGAACACCATGCTGATGCCCAGCGCCCGCGCCTCCTGCGGGTTGCGCACCAGCACCGGCAGGCCATCGACGGCCACGCTGCCGGCATCGGGCTTGACTGTGCCGTAGATGATTTTCATCAGCGTGGACTTGCCGGCGCCGTTCTCGCCCAGCACGGCGTGAATCTCGCCGGGAGCGACCTGCAGCGAAATGCCGTTGTTGGCCACCACGCCCGGGTAGCGCTTGGTGATGCCGCTCAGCTGCAGGCGGGGCGGAGTCATCGGCGCAGTCATGGGTAAAGACGTCTCCAGCGTCATGCTTTTTCATTTTTCAGTGCGGCAGCGACCGACTTCACGCGCTCGCGCAGCCAGCGTGCCGAAGCCGACGCATGGGTGCGCTCATGCCAGAGCTGGTAGTACATCATGCGGGGAAAGGCCACCGGGCACGGCAGGATTTTGACCGGCAGCGTACCCTCAAAACGTTCGCAGTACTGGCGCCCGGTGGTCATCACCAGCAGGCTGGTGGCCACCATCGCCGGCATCAGGCCAAAGTGCGGGCTGCGCACGGTGATGTTGCGCTGCAGGCCCAGCGCGTCAAGGTGCTCGTCAATCACGCCCTTGGCGCCGGGGTGCAGCGCGGTGGGGGCAATGTGTTCGGCCTGCAGCCAGGCGTCGGCGTTCTTGCCCCAGCCGCGGCGCACGGCCGGGTGGTTTTTGGCGACCAAGCAGACCACTTCGTCACCGAAGAGGCGCGCCATGTGCAGGTCGTCCGGTGGCGCGCTCCAGTTGCCGATCACGATGTCGGCCAGGCCCTGCGCCAGCTGGGTGCGGTAATCGGCCTGCGCCGACAGCGGCAGGATCTCGATGCGGCAGCGCGGCGCCTGGCTTTTGATCTGCGCCACCAGTTGCGGCAGAAACAGCGGATCGAGGTAGTCGCTGGCGGCGATGCGGAAAGTGCTCTCGGCGGTAGCCGGGTCAAACCCGCGCGCATCACTGAACAGCACACCGGCCGCACGCAGGATGCTGGCCGAGGGCTCGATCATGCGCAGCCCGGCATCGGTGGGCACCATGCCCGCGCCGGAGCGCACCAGAATCGGGTCGCCCGCCAGCGTGCGCAGCCGCTTGAGGGCAGCGCTGACAGCGGGCTGGTACATGCCCAGGCGGATGGCGGCGCGTGATACGCTGCGTTCAACAAGCACGGTGTTCAGGACCCGGATGAGGTGAAGATCGATCTTGTCGGCAATTTTGTCGAAGGGCAGCTGTTCCCTCATACCCGTTCACCCATGCGGCTGATACGCGCTGTTGTATGCCGGGGGCCGCCCGGCGGCATTACCCTAATACCAAAGAAGTGCCGGAAGTCTGGCATGACGAACCGTTCTGCTGCCTCAAATTCAGTGAAAACCATCCGCTTCATCCGACGCGGCGCGCTTGTGTCGCTGCCCAATGTACCACCCGACCGCACCCTGCTGGAGCTGCTGCGGGAGGACCTCGCCTGCACGGGCACCAAGGAGGGCTGTGGCGAGGGCGACTGCGGCGCCTGCACCGTGGTGGTGGCCGAACCCGAGGCGTCTGGTGCAGGCCTGAACTACCGTGCGATCAACAGCTGCATCCGGCTGGCCCATTCCATCGACGGCATGGCGCTGTGGACAGTAGAGGATATTGCCGCCGCCGATGGCACATTGCATCCAGCACAAGAGGCGATGGTGCAGTGTCATGGCTCCCAATGCGGGTTCTGCACGCCCGGCTTCGTGATGAGCCTGTTCGGCATGTATCAAAACCATGTGGCGCGCGGTGAGTCCATCACCCGCCCCATGGCACAAGAGGAATTGTCGGGCAACCTGTGCCGCTGCACCGGCTACCGGCCCATCCTGGATGCTGCGCAGCAAATGGCGGCGCTGCCGGCGGCAAGCCTCGACGAAGCCGACTTGCTATCAAAACTGGAGCTGCTGGCCCAATCCAGCCGGGGGCTGGCGCCCGATTCGGCTTACAAATCCCCGCGCACGCTGGCTCAGCTGCTGCAGGCACGCGCCGACCATCCCGGCGCCCAGATCGTCGCCGGCTGCACCGACGTCGGCCTCTGGGTGACCAAGATGCACAGGCAGTTCGACCAGGTGCTGGACGTGACCCGGGTCGCCGAACTGCGGCGCGTGGAGGACTACCCGCAACACATCGCCATCGGTGCCGCGGTGACCCTGGCCGACGCTTTTGCCGCGCTGGTGGCCGGCCGGCCGCA
>CALSAU010000373.1:0-3301 GCA_943372985.1 Polaromonas sp. YR568
AGCCCACGGTGATCCTGGCGCACACCAAAAAAGGCTACGGCATGGGCAGTGCGGGCCAGGGCCGCATGACCACCCATTCGCAAAAGAAGTTTGACGAAACCGACCTGATTGAATTCCGCAACCGCTTCAACCTGCCGCTGAGCGACGAGCAGGCCAGGCGCATCGACTTCTACAAGCCAGCCGCCGACAGCCCCGAGATGCAGTACCTGCACGCACGCCGTGCCGCGCTGGGCGGTTACCTGCCGCGCCGCGACACCGCCACCGATGTGGTGCCGGTGCCGCCGCTGACCGGCTACGCGCAATTCGCTCTCACCGCCGATGGCAAGGAAATGAGCACCACCATGGCCTTTGTGCGCATGCTGGGCAGCCTGCTGAAAGACAGCGCATTAGGCCCGCGCATCGTGCCCATCGTGGCGGACGAAGCGCGCACCTTTGGCATGGCCAACCTGTTCAAGCAGGTGGGTATTTACTCCAGCGTCGGTCAGAAATACGCGCCGGAAGACATCGGCTCGGTGCTGAGCTACCGCGAAGCACTCGACGGCCAGATCCTGGAAGAAGGCATCAGCGAGGCGGGCGCCATGGCCAGCTGGACGGCGGCAGCCACCAGCTACAGCGTGCACGGTCTGGCCATGCTGCCCTTCTACATCTACTACTCGATGTTCGGCTTCCAGCGTGTCGGCGACCAGATCTGGGCGGCTGCCGACCAGCGCGCGCGGGGCTTTCTGCTGGGCGCCACCTCGGGCCGCACCACGCTCGGTGGCGAAGGCCTGCAGCACCAGGACGGCAGCAGCCACCTGATCGCCGCGACCATTCCCAACTGCAAGGCCTACGACCCGGCCTTCGCGGGCGAGCTGGCCGTGATCCTGAACCGCGGCATGCAGGAAATGATGGTTGAGCAGCAGGACGTGTTCTATTACGTCACGCTGATGAACGAGAACTACGCGCAGCCGGATTTGGTGCCGGGCGCTGAAGCCGACATCATTCGCGGTTGCTACCTGTTCAAGCGCTATGCCGCGCATGACACAAGCAGCACAGGTAAGCCCGCGCGTGCCGTCACCTTACTAGGTTCAGGTGCCATCCTTACCGAAGTCATCAAGGCCGCCCAGTTACTGGCTGGCCAAGGCATTGATGCCACCGTCTACAGCGTGACCAGCTGGAGCGAACTGGCACGCGATGGCGCAGCGACCCAGCGCGAAGCCCTGCAGGGTCAGACTGCAGCCGAGCCCTTCGTCGCGCAGCAAATGGCCAGCAGCACCGGCCCCATCATCGCCGCCACCGACTATGTGCGCGCCGTACCGGAGAGCGTGCGCGCGTGGTTGCCGGCAGGCCGTTCGTACCTCACGCTGGGGACCGACGGCTTTGGTCGCAGCGACACGCGGGCCGCATTGAGGGAGTTCTTCAGCGTCAACGCGCGAAGCATTGCCAACGCTGCCCTGCATCAATTGCAGAACGCATGACACTTTGAAAGACAAGAAGCCCGTGGGCATCACTGCGCACGGGCTTTGACTGGCGACGCGGCGTGCGCCGCGTCTTTCACCAGAGGTGTGGAACTTACTTGGGCAGCAGCACCTTGTCCACCACGTGAATCACGCCGTTGGACTGGTACACGTCGGCAATCGACACTTTGGCAGAGCCACCTTTTTCGTCGGTGACCGTCACACCACCGCCTGCGGCCATGGCAGTGAGGCTACCGCCTGCAACGGTCTTGAGCGTGGCCTTGCCACCGCCTGCGGCAATGGCTTTGGTCAGCGCCGCTGCATCCATCTTGCCGGCGACAACGTGATAGGTCAGCACACCGGTCAAAGCGCCCTTGTTTTCAGGCTTGAGCAGGGTGTCGACGGTACCAGCGGGCAACGCGCCGAATGCAGCGTTGGTCGGTGCAAACACGGTGAAGGGGCCCGGACCTTTCAGCGTATCGACCAGGCCCGCAGCCTTCACGGCAGCCACCAGGGTGGTGTGGTCTTTGGAGTTGACAGCGTTGTCGATGATGTCCTTGTTGGCGAACATCGGTGCACCACCCACAGTCACCTGTGCGAATGACGAGACAGCTGCGCAGGACAGCGCCAGTGCGAGGCCGATGGAAGCGAGTTTGTTGGTTTGACGCATGTGAATTCCCTTGAATGGTCTGAAGTTGAATGAAAGGTTGAGTAAAGCACTCAAGCCGAAATCAGGATGATTCAAACGGCTGCAAGGAATACGGCAGCCCATCTGCCACAGATTCAATCCATGGCGCTATGCAGGTCATTCAAACGTAGCTGGGTGTAACACGCGCGCTGGTGCTACCAGCGAACTCTTCTTCAATCGGCAGAAGCTAAACCGCTTCGTAAAGCGTCACCACGCAGGCACCACCCAGACCGAGGTTGTGCTGCAGCGCCATCCGGGCGCCGGTGACCTGTCGCCTGTCGGCGGTGCCACGCAGTTGCTGAACCAGCTCCGTACACTGCGCCAGTCCAGTCGCACCGAGCGGATGGCCTTTGGAGAGCAAACCGCCTGACGGGTTGGTCACGTACCGCCCGCCGTAGGTGTTGTCGCCATCGCGCACGAACTTCTCTGCGCCACCGTCAGGGCACAGGCCCAGCCCTTCGTAGGTCAGGAGTTCGTTGTGCGCGAAGCAGTCGTGCAACTCCACCACCTGCACGTCTTCCGGGCCGATGCCTGCCGCTTCGTACACCTGACGCGCTGCCTCACGGGTCATGTCGAGGCCCACCACCTGCCGCATGTCGTGCGCCTCGAAGGTCGAGGGAAAGTCGGTGGTCATGGCCTGAGCACGAATGCGCACCGAACGATCAAGACCATAGCGCTGTGCAAACGCCTCACTGCATACCACCGCCGCCGCGCCGCCGCAGGTGGGCGGGCAAGCCATCAGGCGGGTCATCACCCCCGGCCACAGGGCGGGCGCGTTGAGCACATCGTCTTCCGTCAACGCCTGGCGGAACAGGGCCAGCGGGTTGTTGACCGCGTGGCGGCTGGCCTTGGCGCGGATGCTGGCGAAGGTGCGCAGCGAGGTGCCGTACTGCTGCATGTGGGCCAGGCCCGCACCGCCGAAGTAGCGCAGCGCGAGCGGCACGCCTTCGACCTGCAGCAGGGCATCGGCCTCCTCCTCGAAGCGGTCAAACGGCGTGGGGCGGTCCTCAAAAATCGAACCCAGCGCACCCGGTTTCATCTGCTCGAAGCCAACGGCCAATGCGCAGTCCACACTGCCCGATGCGACCGCCTGGCGGGCAAGGAATAGCGCCGTCGAGCCGGTCGAGCAGTTGTTGTTGACATTGAACACCGGCACGCCCGACATGCCGACGGCATA
>CALSAU010000374.1:0-3292 GCA_943372985.1 Polaromonas sp. YR568
CGGCGTTTTGCAACGGCGTTCGCTTTTTCGCAACAGGCTGTGACGAAATCTTAGTGCGAATCATTATCATTGAATATAAAATTCCAGTGCTTTGATCCCAGCCAACTCCCGTGCCCAGGCCGACGAGTCCAGCCAACATTCTGAAACCCGTTGCGTCCCTTTTCACAAGGTTGACCCTGCCTGGAGGCCTACTTGGCACACCCTTCCGCTCGCGCCCGTTCCGTCCGGGCCAACACCTCCCGTCCTTCGAAGCTGCCCAGCCAGCACCCCAGCTCCACGACGCCGGACAAGGCGATGCTGCCCCTGGGCGCACTGATGCTCGCGGCATCGGTGAGCGGCTGGGCCCAGAGCAGTGCCCCCGGCGCCGAACAGACGCTGAAAACCGTGACCGTCACCGAAAGTGCGGACAGCAAGGACGTGCTGCAGACAAAAAAGACCAACATCGGCAAGGGCACGCAAGACATTCGCGACATCCCGCAATCGATCAGCGTCATGACCGAAAAGCTCATCGATGACCGCAAGCTCGACACCCTGAAAGACGCGCTCCACCACACGGCGGGCATCACCTTTGCCGCCACCGAAAACGGAACCGACCAGGACATCCGCCTGCGCGGTTTTCCGGTGGCCACCGTGGGGGACCTGCTGATTGACGGCATGCGCGATCCCTCGCAATACGACCGGGACACCTTCAACTACGACCGCATCGAGATCCTGCGCGGATCGGCTTCGATGCTGTTCGGCCGGGGCTCCACGGGCGGCGTCATCAACCAGGTGACCAAGCAGCCCCAGCTGCTGGACCAGAACGATTTCGAGACCACCATCGGTTCGCGCGGCTATCTGCGTACCACCGCCGACTTCAACATCAGGACCGGGGAAGAAGCCGCCCTGCGCCTGAACGTCATGGCGAACAAGGCCGACAACGGCGGCGCAAAAATCGACAAGTACGGGATTGCGCCCACTTACCGCTGGGGCATCGGCAGCCGCGATGAATTCAGCGTGGGCCTGTTCCACCTGAATGTGGACAACGTGCCGCAGGCCAGCATGCGTTATCTGAACGGCAATGTGCCGGACGTCAAGGCCGGCAACTTTTACGGCACCCAAAGCGACTACCTGCTGGGCGAGGCCACCTATGGCACCGCCAGGCACACCCATCGTTTTGCCGAAGGCGGCGAACTTCGCACCCAGGTCCGCAGCGGCGTATTCGACCGCGCGCAATGGGGTACCAACGCCGCTTTTGCTGCGACACCCCTGAACCCCGTGACGGTCACGGCCGCCAACCTCAACCCGTCGACCGTGCTGCAGCGCCAGGGCCTGACGCCGCGCAAGGACCGCTTCAACGGCACCTATGTCCAGAGCGACTATTCCAATGAAGTGAACTGGCTGGGGATGAAACACCAGATACTGACCGGCTTTGACGCATCGAGCGAACGCGCCAACCGCTATCTGGCCAACAACGGCATCGGTGCCAACTTCAACAAGGGCAACACCACCATCGGCACTCCGAATGACGGGCGTACGCTGGCAACAAGCCCGGTGTATCGCGACTCGAGCAATTACTCGGCGTCTTCGATGGGCGCCTACGTGCAGGACCTGATGCAGCTGGCCCCCGCCTGGAAGCTGCTGGGCGGCGTGCGTTATGACAGCTTCAAGGGAGACTTCAACAACCTCGTTTACGCCGCCACGACCGGCAACACACTGACCCGGACCGACAACGCCCAGATGTCGATAGGCGCCTTCAGCTACCGCGGCGGTGTGTTGTACCAGCCAACGCCGACCAGCTCCTTCCATTTCTCGTACGGCACCTCGTTCAACACCAACGCGGACACCTACCAGTACACGACGCCGCAAACCGCGAACACGCCACCTGAAAAAAGCCGCAACATCGAAATCGGCGCCAAGCTGGACTGGCTGGACGGCAAGCTGTCGACCCGCGCGGCGCTGTTCCGGACCGAAAAATACAACGAACGCACCACCGACGCCGACTTTGCAGGCACCGCATTCCTGCTGTCCGGCAAACGCCACACCGCCGGTGTTGAGCTGGATGTGGTGGGCCGCCTGACCCCGCAGTGGGAAATCTACCTGTCGTATGCCTACACACCGGTCGCACGAATCGACGCGGCCGGCAGCAGTGCCGCCGCGCAGGCCACTGTCGGCCAGCGGGTCGGCCTGACCCCCAAACACAGCGGCAGCGCATGGGTCAGCTACCAGGCGACACCCAAGCTGCGCGTGGCGGGCGGCGTCAATGGCAGCAGTGAAAATTTCGCCCTCGCCGGCACCAGCGGCGCGGCCCAGCTGACCGCCCGCTCGGCCAGCTACCTGCTCGCCGATGCCATGGTGGAATACCGGTTCACCCAGGACACCTACATGCAGGCCAACGTCAGCAACATCGCCAACAAGATTTATGGTGACCAGCTGTACCCGGGGTTTGTGATCACCGGCGCGCCCCGTACCGTGAAGGTGACGGTCGGCACGCGCTTCTGAGCTCCACGCCTGCATGTTGCTTGCCCTTCCCGACATCCTGACGCCCGGCGAGATCCGCCGCGCCCGCGAGGTGCTGGCCGGCGCCAGCTGGGGCAGCGGGCGGGCCACCGCAGGCGAGCAGTCGGCGCAGGTGAAAAACAACCAGCAGTTGCCGGAGGCCAGCGCGGAAACGCGCGAACTGCAGGCGCTGCTGCTGGCCGGCCTGGAGCGTCATCCGGGCTTTTTCTCGGCCACGCTTCCCAAGCAGATATCGCCCCCGCTGTTCAACCGTTACGGCGGCACGGCCAATCACTTCGGCAACCATGTCGACAGCGCCGTGCGTTACCTGCGCAATGGCGCGGGACGTGTGCGCACAGACATCTCCTGCACGCTGTTTTTGTCGGACCCCGACGAATACGACGGCGGCGAACTGGTGATCGAGACCACCGGCAGTGCGCCGCAGCGTGTCAAGTTGCCGGCCGGCCACCTGGTGGTGTATCCCGGCACCAGCGTGCACCGGGTGGAGCCCGTCACCCGCGGCTACCGCCTGGCGGGTTTCTTCTGGATCCAGAGCATGGTGCGCAGCAACGAACACCGGCAACTGCTGTACGACATGGACGCCCACCTGATGCGCCTGCGCAGCACCATCGGCGAAAGCGACAGCGCCGTGGTCGGCCTGACGGGCACTTATCACAATTTGCTGCGGACCTGGCTGGATGTCTGATGCCGCTGCCGGCCTGGTCCTCAGCCCTTCACTTCCAAAAAAAGGACACTCATGAAACAAGCACCACGCCTTTGCCTGTCCCTGGCCCTGCTCTGCATGGCTGCTGCC
>CALSAU010000375.1:0-3289 GCA_943372985.1 Polaromonas sp. YR568
CGCATGAAAACCCGTTTTGTCCTGATCCACACCAGCCACGCCGGCAATGTGGGCGCCACCGCCCGCGCCATGAAAACCATGGGTTTTGACGATCTGGTGTTGGTGGCGCCGCGCTGGGCCAATGTGCTCAACCGGGAGGAAACCATCCAGCGGGCCAGCGGCGCGCTTGATGTGCTGAAAAACGCCCGCATCGTGCCCACGCTGGATGAGGCGCTGGACGGCATGACGCACCTCTGCGCCACCGCCATGACACCGCGTGACTTCGGCCCGCCCACCCGCGCGCCGCGGGATCACTTCGCGCAGTTGCTGTCAGCGTCTGCAGAGTCGGACGCGGCTGCCCAGCCGGAGTCTGTGGCCTTCCTGTTCGGTTCCGAGCGCTTCGGCATGCAGAACGACGATGTTTACCGCTGCCATGTGGCGCTGAGTATTCCGACCGATCCGGGTTTTGGCTCGCTCAATCTCGCAGCGGCGGTGCAGCTGATTGCCTATGACTGGCGGCAGGCGCTGGGTGGGTTTGCCGTGCAGCCTGCGACCGTACCACCCGCGCAGGCCGATGCGGCTGCAGTGGCGGCCATGCTGCGCCACTGGGAAGAAGCGCTGGTGGCGGTGGATTTTCTGGACCCTGCGGCCCCCAAGAAACTGATGCCGCGCCTGAATCAGCTGTTCAACCGCGCCAGCCTGAGCCCAGAGGAAATTCACATCTTGCGAGGTGTGGCCAAGGCCATGCTGCAGAAAGCAGCCGCCGCCGAACCGCCCAAAGCGTGACGGCCTGCGGGATACCGCCAGCCGGTGGTGTCAGAGCATCACCGACTCAGAACATCAATGGGTTATCGGGCAGCGCAGGTGCAGCGGGCCGCGATGGCGCTCCGGCGGGCGTCATGCCAAGCTCTTCTTCCAGCTTGAGGTTGACCTGCGCCATCAGGCGAAGCTTGCGGTTGCTGGCACGCAGACGGCGTGAGGTGCGTTGCAGCAGCGTCACCAGCAGCTTGCAGGCCGCCGCCGGCTCGTGGGCGATGAGTTGGGTCAGGGCGTCCTTGTCGAGCACCGCGACATCCATGTCGGTCGAGGCGGTGACGGTGGCTGAACGCATTTCGCCGTCCAGCAGCCCCATCTCGCCGATGATCTGGCCCGCCGACACCATGCCAAACACCAGCGCATCGGCGCGCTTGAGGCCTTCACTGTGCACCACGCCTTCGCCGCGCAGCACCAGCAGCATGTAGTTGCTGTTCGACGCCCCTTCCTGAACCAGCACCGCGTCCCGTTTGACCGAGACGGTGTGCATGCGCCGCACGATGATGAGGGCCTCTTCCAGCCCCAGCTCGGCCAGGCCGTTGTGTGAAACCAGCAGCCTGGCGACATCCGTGTGACTCCATTTCGCCTGGTCAGTGGAACGGGCATCCATCGTGGTTTCCTTTGGTGAGAATTCCGAAATCGGCAATTCCTTCGTTATAGCCCAAAAGAATGGCCGCGAATGGCTGCAGTTGTCAGTTCTGTCTGACTTTCATGAGTGTCAATAGGGCGGTGATCCGGGCGTCGGCAGAACACGCCTCGTGCCGGTAGACTCTGCGCATGTTTTCCCGACTCCGCTCCGACATCCAATGCATTCTTGACCGGGACCCGGCCGCCCGCACGGCATGGGAAGTGCTGACCTGCTACCCCGGCCTGCATGCGGTGGTGCTGCACCGTCGCGCCCACTGGTGCTGGAACCATGGCTTCAAGTGGCTGGGGCGTTTCATCTCCCACCTCACGCGCGGGCTGACGGGCATTGAAATCCACCCGGGCGCGAAGATTGGTGAGCGGGTGTTTTTCGACCATGCGATGGGCGTGGTGGTTGGCGAAACCGCCGAGATTGGCGACGGCTGCACGATTTACCAGGGCGTGACGCTGGGCGGCACCTCGCTCTACAAGGGCGCCAAGCGCCACCCGACGCTGGGCCGTGATGTGGTGGTCGGCGCCGGTGCGCAGGTGCTGGGCGGTTTCACCGTAGGCGATGGCGCGCGCGTGGGATCGAATGCGGTGGTGGTCAAGCCGGTGCCTGCAGGCGCCACGGCGGTGGGGAATCCGGCGCGCATCATCCAGGCCGATGCGGATGTGAAGCGCGAAGAGGCGGCCAGCCAGATGGGCTTTTCGGCCTACGGTATCACCCAGAACGACGACCCGCTGTCGCAGGCCATGCGTGGCCTGATTGACAACGCCGCCGGGCAGGAACACCAGATTTCGCTGCTCTGGCAGGCGATTGAAAAGCTTTCCAGCCAGCAGGCCCACAGCACCAAAGATTGCGTGCCGACCGATGCCGCGCTGAAAGAGACCTTCCAGGCCGACAAACTGAATCAGCTGGTGGGTAAATAGCAGGCCGCAGGCGCCTCAATGTGGGTGCCCAGCCGTCGCAGCGTCAACGCTTCAGTGCGGCTTCGAGAAACGCAGCGACTTGAAGGCACATCGCATCGGTGCGCGCGCCGGTGATGACCTGCAGTCCCATCGGCAAACCGTTCACACCCACCGCCCCGGGCACATTGATGCAGGGCACACCCAGCAGTGTCCAGGCCCGGTTGAAGCTGGATGCCCCGGTGCTGCCATAGCCGGCCGGTGCTTCGTCAGGTGCGCTGGGCGTCATCACGGCATCCCACGGCGCCATCCATGCCAGCAGATCGTGACGCGCCTGGGTGGCCAGTTGATGAGCGGCCTCGTAGGCCTGTGGCGTGATGTCGCGTGCAGCCAGCAAGTAGTTGCGCAGGATGGGTGACAAGGCCTCGGCATGCTCGTCCACCTCGCGTGAGAGCGCGCGCCAGACTTCGTAGCCCTGAATGACGTCCTGCGCCTCGAAAACGTCCCGCATCCAGCCGGGCAGTGCGATGCGCTCGACCGTTGCACCAACTGCTTCCAGTGCGCGGCAACCCTGGCCCAGTGCCTTGCGTGCGCTGGGTGTGACTTCGCCCCACGGATAGGCATCCGGCACACCGATCACCCAAGGCCTGCTGCGGGGTTTTGCGCCATCCAGTTGCAGTGCGTGACCGCTGACCGCTTCGGCAAACCAGGCCACGTCGTCCACGCTGTTGGCAAACAGCCCCACGGTGTCGAGCGACCACGAGAAGCATTTGAAGCCGGGCGTTGGCAGCAGGCCGAAGCTGGGCTTGAACCCGACCACGCCGCAGTAAGACGCAGGGCGCACGATGGAGCCACCGGTCTGGGTGCCAATCGCCAGCGGCACCAGGCCCGCCGCCACTGCTGCCGCCGAGCCGGCTGACGAGCCACCGGGCGTATGGCCCGGTGCGCGGGGGTTGTGGGTGGC
>CALSAU010000376.1:0-3282 GCA_943372985.1 Polaromonas sp. YR568
GTCACTGGTCCTGGACAGGCCGGCGGCCTTGGCTGAAGCGGTGGTCGTATCTTTGGACTTCGCTTTGGCCGCAGCTGCGGTCTCCTTGGCTTTGGCCGACGCGGTGGTGGCCTTGGCGTTCTGTTTGGCGGCACTCATCACCGAGCCCAGGCTGACGCCCAGGCCCTTTGCGATCTGGCCCCAACCCATGCCGCTGGCACGTGCATCGGTCACGCTGCTCAGCGCGCTGGCCAGTTGTGCCGGTGTGGGGTTGGTGATGTTCTGCTGGGCCAGCGTGGTCTGGGTCAAGGCCATCGCAATGCTGATATTGCCAAATCCCATGGGGCCCGTGGCCGGGGATACGCTGGCCGATGGTGCGCTGGGGTTACTGGGCGCGGCGCTCAGGCTGATCGTCGAGCTGGTCCGCAGGCCGCTGACCATGGCCTGTGCATTCTCCGGCGAGCCGGCCATGCTGGCGTAACCCGACGCGATCTGCGAGCCAGGCTGGCTGGTCGTTGAGCTTGCAGTCGTGGTGGTGGAGGTACCGGTCGTGGTCTGTGCCCACGACAGACCGCCAAATGCAAGCGCACTGACGGCAAGGGCTGTGATGGCCAGTTTGTATTGGGGTGTTGACATGATCGTTGCCTCTATCGGAAGTTGAAAGGTATGGCACCGGAGCAATGCTCGGGCGTCACGATGCGATGATGAGCCTGTTTTTTGAGGCGAAATCGCGTTCTGGAAACGGTCCTACATTCTTGGGCGCTTTGCGCTGACAAAGCGTCTCCTGGTGTAAGAAGTGCAAGAAGTGCAACCGCGATCGCCTTGCGGACTCCCTGCGCAACGGCGCCTCTGCCGTCCCGTTCCGCCGCGACCTGACAATAGACACTCACCCCGCACCGGTAACGGTATTCCCGAAGGAATCAACCCATCCGGCGCGGTATTCTTTTTAGTTGCTTCCTTCGCTTCCTTCGTTTGATTTGCATCACCCGCCAGCCACTCCAGAAAGACCTTCATGAGCGTTTCGATCTACACCGCCTCCGTTCCCGTTTTCACACAGATGCTGGGGGGCCTGCAGGGCGTTCTGGCCAAGGCCGAAGCGCATGTGGCAGCCAAAAAGCTGGACCCCAACGCTTTGCTGCAGGCCCGCCTCTACCCGGACATGTTTCCGCTGTTGCGCCAGGTCCAGGTGGCCAGCGACTTTGCCAAGGGGGTGGCGGCCCGGCTGGCGGGCGTGGAGCCGCCCAAGCTTGACGACACCGAACAGACCTTCGCCGAACTGCAGGCGCGCATCGCCTCAGTGCTGATGTTTATTCAGAGTCTGGATGCGGGCCAGTTTGCCGATGCGGACACTCGTGAGATCATCACGCAGGCCGGCACCCCCAAGGAAAAGCGCTTCACCGGAAGCAGCTACCTGTGTAATTACGGTTTGCCGCATTTCTTTTTCCACACCACCACGGCGTACGCCATCCTTCGCCACAACGGCGTGGAAGTGGGCAAGAAGGATTACATCGGAACGTATTGAGCTGCGCGGGTGTGGCGCCAGCAGCATGCCAGCGTTTCAGAGGATCAGCGTTTGCGCAGCGGCAGCGGTTCGGTCGCTGCGTAGGCGCCTTTGGCATGGGGCCCTGCGGCCTCGCTGCGCAGCAGCATGTCGGCGTCACGCACCGCGAACATCCGTTCAAGGTCCTGCTTCAGGTCGTCTTCGGCGCTGAACTTGCGCGGTGGTGCAGACCACAATGCAGGGTCGGGCAGTTCGGGATACGGGCAGCTCTTGCCGGTTTCAAACTGCCACGACACACCGTAGAGCCAGTCCTTGGCGTGCGGCTCAAACCGCATGATGTCGTGCATCAGTGACTTTTCGAACGCGACAGCATAGGTCAGCATGCGGATGTCCCAGTGCTTCATGATGATCCGCAGGTACATGCCTTCACCGCGGCTGCGGCTGGAGACCAGCAGCATCTGGCAATCGAGCCAGCCGGCGGGGATGCCGTGCCGGCGTGTGGCGTCGTTGAGCAGCACCTGAACCAGTCGCCGGCGCAGTGAGTTGGGCGAGCCGTCTTCAATCGTCGGCGGGCCTTCCGGGCTTTGTGACGGTGTCGCCGATACGGTTTTCTTGTGACTTTTCAGCCCGAACAACTGGCGGATCTTCATGGGGTGCCTCCTGGAGCGACGTTCTCCTCCCTGGAACTCAGCCCACCCGCTTTCCGAATGGTTGCAAACTGTTTCCTTATGTATCTAATTATTTCGTCTTAGGGGATGATGCGCCCGGCTCCCGAGGGCGTCAAGTGCCCATACGGTATGGAGCGCGCAATTATTCACACCAAAAGCGGTTCAGATCGGCCTGCGCCTTGATAAGTCTTAAGTATTCGGTTGGCTGCTGGTCGGCCTGATGCCTGTCGTGGCGGTCTCAGGCGGTGCGCGCCCGGTTCTCCACGACTGCGCAGCCGGTGATTCGCCAGCTTTTGTCTTTTTGCCGTGCCAGGCTGTAAACCGCCAGCCAGGCCGTGCCGCCCGCATCGGTCATCTGCACGCGCTGGATGGCCTGGTCGCCTTCACCTTCGGGCTTGAGGAAGGCGACGGACGCGGGCCGGTACACCACCGGATAGTCCCGGCGCACCATGGCCAGAAAGGCATCGGCCGATCCCATCGCCGCCTTCACATTGGGCGCGGCATAGGTGTAGGCCTTTTTGGCGTCGTCGCGCGCAAAAGCCTTGAGCTGCGCCTCGATCACTGTGCGCACCTGCTTTTCGTCGGCGGCCGTCAGGGGTGCAGCCTGCGCGCCGGCGGGCTGCAGTGCCGCCAGCACCCACAGGCCACCCGCCATGAAGAGGGTAGCCCTGCGTGTGACAGTGCGGGGGGATGCGAGAGCCATCGTGGAAGTGGTCGTCATGGGAATGTCCTGTCTCGCGGTTTCACGGAGCTGATCTTGCCGTATCGATCTTGACTGTAGCGATCTTGTCGGTATGCCAGAGAGTACGCAGCATCTGGTTGACTGGATGCTGCACCACCGCTGGCCGCCTAGAATTGCCGTGCCGGTTCGCACCGCATGGCGTCTGCCCACACCGTTTCTCCTTTACCTTTTTCCACCCCATGTCCTCTTCACTTCAGGTCATCGAAGCCCAGACCGGCGAGCAGCCCGTCGCCACCATCCTCATCATGCACGGCCTTGGCGCGGATGGGCGCGATTTTGTGCCGATTGCCGAGCAGCTCGACCTCACTGCCGTGGGCCCGGTGCGCTTCCTGTTCCCCAGCGCGCCCAGCATTCCGGTCACCATCAACGGCGGGTATGTGATGCCGGCCTGG
>CALSAU010000377.1:0-3281 GCA_943372985.1 Polaromonas sp. YR568
ATTCAATGATGGACAACCCTTTTTCGAGGCCGGCAATCCAGTCCCGTTTGTTCAGCGCCGAGCCCTCAGGCGCTTGCGCTGGAGCGTCGGCGGTGCCGGGTGCGTGGGTTGGGGGGCTCATGGGGGCAAGCGGTAATTGGTCGTCGGTAATCGGTAATCGGATGATGGGTGACCCAAGGGTGACTCAATGTCTCGTCAGCGCGGGCGATGCAGAATCAGGTCAAACCCTGCTTGCGTTCGATCATTGAACTTGATTGCGCGATTATCGTACATAAGACGAAAAAATAGATTCTTATTCCGGGGTCAAGTCGATAAAGTTCAGGCCAATAGATCTAATTTAATCGATTATCGAACGTTTAGGACGATTGACACCATGCTTCCTGCCATTCAAGGCTCCACCGATGTGTATCTGATTCCCGGCGATCCGGTGGAGCAGGTGAAGGCGCCCGAGGTGTTCAACCTGATCTTCCGCACACTGGGTATCAACGCCGTGCTGGTGCCCGCGCATGTTGCAGCCGCCGATATTGAAGCCTTTGTGCGTACCGCGTTTCTGGCCAAAAACATCAAGGGTATGTTTCTGGCGATTCCCCACAAGTCGCTGGTCATGGGCCTGCTGGCCAAGTGCAACGACTACGGGCTGGTCGCCGGTGCGGTGAACGGCATTCGCCGCAACCCGGGGGGTGAACTGGAGGGCGGCCTGTTCGACGGCAAGGGCTGCGTGTCGGCGCTCGACTATTTCGGCATGGCCTACGCCGGCCAGCGCGTGCTGATTCTGGGCGCTGGCGGCGGTGCTTCCGCGATTGCCGCCTCGCTGGCGATTGCCGGCAGCCGTGCCCCTGCGCACATTGCGCTGTATGACCCGGTCCCGGGTAAGGCCGAGGCGGTGGCCAGCCATATTGCGCAGGCGCCACAGGTCAAAGGTACGCGCGTGGTGGCTGCGGCCAGCAGCGACCCGTCGGGCTATGACGTGGTGATCAATGCCTCACCGCTGGGTCTGCAGACCAGCGATCCGCTGCCCTGCGATGTCACGCGCCTGGCGCCACACGCGGCGGTGCTGGACATCCTGATGAAAAACCAGCCCACGCCGCTGGTGCGCGCCGTGCGGGAGCGCGGGCAGACAGCGCAGCCGGGCTTCGAGATGCTGATCCAGCAGGCGCCTGACTATCTGGAGTTTTTCGGTTATGCCGAGGCGGCCGAGACGGTGCGACGCGACGCGACCTTCATCCGTGAACACCTGTACCCACAGACCATGAGGCAGGAAATCCGGCCCGTGGTGAAACGGCCCGTGGTTTGAGACATCAGCCCCTGTTCGCCGCCTTGAAACTACAGAAAAAATCGATCCCATGAGCAGTATTTTTGAAGGTTTTCTGTCAACGCCGGAAATCCTGGAGGCATTCAACGAGCGCAATTTCGTCGACGCGATGTTGCGCTTTGAAGCGTCTCTGGCCCGGGCGCAGGCCAAGGCGGGGCTGATTCCGGAGGCGGCCGCCCAATCGATCATCGGCACCTGCAAGGTCGAGCTGTTCGACGTGGCGAAGATCGTGCGCGAGAGCGGGCGGGCCGGCAGCATTGCCATCCCGCTGGTGAAGAACCTCAAGGACACGGTGGGCCTCTTCAACCAGGAGGCCGCCGGTTATGTGCATTTCGGCTCGACCTCGCAGGACGTGATCGACACCGCCCTGGCGCTGGTCACGCGCCGCGCGCTGGACCTGATTGAGGCCGACATCCGCAAGGCGGTGCATGCGCTGCTGGTGCTGGCGCGTCGCCATGCGGCCGATCCGGTACTGGCGCGCACCTTGATGCAACCTGCGTCGGTCACCAGCTTTGGCTTCAAGTGCGCGGGCTGGGCCGCACCGCTGGCGCGCAGTCTCAAGCGTCTGCAGTATGCCGGTCATCAGGCGCTTGCTGTGCAATTGGGCGGTGCCGTCGGCACGCTGGCACAAATGAACGGCAAGGGCCCGCAAATCGTTTCCCACATCGCCAGCGAGCTCAAGCTCAAGCCAGCGGCCTTTCCGTGGCACACCCAGCGCGACGAATGGGTGGCGCTGGGCTGCGAACTGGCTTTGCTGGTGGGCAGCCTCGGCAAGATTGCCAAAGACATTTCGCTGATGGGGCAGTACGAGGTGGGCGAGTTGGCCGAGCCGACCGAGCCCGGGCGCGGTGGCTCTTCGGCGATGCCGCACAAGCGCAACCCGGTGGCCTGCATGGTGGCGCTGGCGGCTGCCCAGCGCGCGCCGCAGCGGGTGGCCGCGCTGCTGGCGGCCATGCCTCAGGAGCACGAGCGCGCACTGGGCAACTGGCAGGCAGAGCTGGCCGAATGGCCGGGCCTGCTGATGTCGGCGCATGGCTCGGTTCGCGCGATGGCTCAAGCGCTGCCCGGCCTGCAGGTGGACACCACCCGCATGCGTGCCAACCTCGACGCGCTGCGCGCCGTGCTGCCCAGCGATGCCGCCAACGAGTGGTTCAGCCCGGAGCTGGCAGGTCATGCCGCCGGCCTTGCGCTGGCGCAAGCCGATGCGGTGGATGCGTTGCTGGCATCCACGTCATCACATTAGTCACGATTCCGGAGAACCGCATGAACGACCACGACAAGGGAATGATCAACCGCCGCCGCGTGCTGGGTGACGCGTGGGTCGACCAATCCATTGCCAAGCGCAACGCCTTCAACGGCGAGTTCCAGGAACTCATCACCCGCTATGCATGGAACGAGGTCTGGGGCCGGCCCGCTTTGGGCGACAAGACGCGGCGGCTGATGGTGCTGTCCACCATGATTGCGCTCAAGGCCTATGAAGAATTTGCCATGCATGTGCGCGCGGCACTTGATGGCCCGCCCGAGTCGCGGCTCACGCCTGATGACATCAAGGAAGTGATCCTGCAAGCCGCGATTTACTGCGGCGTGCCGGCGGCCAACCATGCGTTTTCTGTGGCGGGCGGTATCCTGCGCGAAAAAGGCCTGCTGCCAGATTGAATGACCGCCCTGATGAATCACCCCATGACCTCACACCTGAAAGCCGGCGCATGACCACACCCCATCTTCACTGGATCAAACAGGGGCATGGGCCCGTGGTGGTGCTGAGCCATGCACTGGGTTGCGATGTGTCGATGTGGGACGGCGTGGCCGAGATCCTGCAGGCCCGCTTCACCGTGCTGCGTTACGACCACCGCGGCCACGGCAAATCTGAAGCGGTGCCTGGCCCTTACAGCCTTGACATGCTGGCAGACGACGTGGCCGGCATCATCCGTGCGCAAGCTGCGGGGCCTGTTCATTTTGTGGGCCTGAG
>CALSAU010000378.1:0-3280 GCA_943372985.1 Polaromonas sp. YR568
GCGCGCGGCAGGACAAAAAGATGGGTGGGTGACACGACCGGATGGCCGACGCAAGACTTGGGCATGCTGTTCCTCAAATTTCTGGGGTGGGCGCAAAAGCAGAGCCATCAGTCATTGACATGCGTCAAGCAGACCGACAAAGAAGGAACTGTGTATTCTGCGGCTGCTATAGTTTACATACATTTGTGAATGTATAACGACAAGCAAGCGCACTGCTGCACTGTTGCGAGGAGACACGGCGTGGTACGTCGAACGAAGGAAGAAGCGCAGGCCACCCGCCACAGGCTGCTGGACGCTGCGGAGCACCTGTTTCAGATGCAGGGGGTTTCGCGCACCAGCCTGCAGGACATCGCACGCCGTGCGGGCACGACGCGCGGCGCGGTGTACTGGCACTTCAAGGACAAGGCCGACCTGTTCAACGCGATGATGGAACGGGTCACGCTGCCGATGGAAGAGTCGTTCAAGCCAGCCGAGCATTGCGACGCCAAGGCAGATGAACTGCAAGCGGCCCGCGATGCGATCAACCTCATCCGGCTGGCCACTCTCAATGCCCTGAACCAGATTGCCACCGACAGCCAGACACGGCGGGTGCTTGAGGTGGCCACACAGAAAGTCGAATACGTTGAAGAGCTGCAGGCGGTGCGTGCGAGGCATCTCAGGGTCCGCGACGGATTCCTGAGCCGCATTGAGCAGAGCATGCGTGTGGCGATGGGGCGAGACAGCACCAACGCTGGCGTGTCAACCGAGGTCGCGGGACGCGGTCTGCACGCGCTGCTCGATGGACTGATTCAGAACTGGCTGCTGCAGCCGGAAGCCTTCGACCTGCTGGCGGTCGGGGAATCCACGCTGATGGTGTATCTGAAGGGCTTGGGACTTGGCTGGGATGTTGGCGATACCCCGGTGGCCGCGCCAGTAACCTCAAGAAGGCCGAAGTCCTGACAACGCGCCTGCGGTAGCCTAGTGCAGATGACGCGGCTTGCGACCGCCACCGTGGCCTGAACCGCCCTGCGGCCCGCCCAGTCCACGCGGCGGCTTGCCCAGCTGCAGCGAACTGGCAAGCGCGTCAAAACGGCTCTCGAACAGCCTGTCGACCGCAGCCACCACTTCGCCAAGCTCCGAGCCATCAAAGTGCCGCTCCATCAGGCCAATCATGTCCTGCACCAGCAAATCGCGCTGAACCTGCATGATGGCGGCCGGTGTCGGCCCGACGAAGTACATCGCGAAGTCGTCACGCGCCTCGCCTTCCTGCGCTTCGTCTTCATCGTCAAAGTCGGAATCGTAGAACGTCACCTCGATCGGTGCGCCCGCCACAGCCAGGTCGTTCAGGCCCATGCACATTTCATCAAGGGCCTGACGAAAATCCTCGTCACCCGGCACCGTCCAGCACATCTGCAGCAGGTGCGCGGGGCTGTCAAAACGGATGCCTGGTTCTTCCTCGTAGGCGCTGGCCGCGCCCGCTGCGAGTGACTTCGAGCCGGCGTACTTCCACAACGGCTTCAGAGCTTCCTGGAGCTGCTCGAACGTGACATCGTCGCGCAACGGCACTTCGCCGTGCACGTGAATCTCGAAGGGGGTGTTGTAGCGGGCCATGTAATTTATCTTACCCATTTTCGGGACGGCGACCCGGGCAAATCAGCCGGGTGGTGCCTGAGACCGGAATCGAACCGGTACGCCCGTTTTCACGAAGCGGCGGATTTTAAATCCGCTGTGTCTACCTATTCCACCACTCAGGCCTGAACGTCGCAACCCCAGCGGTATTGTGAGGCAAGCGGGTCGGGCAACCAGCCTGTTTGACCTGCGCGGCTGTGTTGGGATGGAGGCGCGGGCCGGAGTCGAACCGACCTACTCGGATTTGCAATCCGGTACATAACCGCTTTGTTACCGCGCCGTATCTTTTGCTGGGCGGGTGGCGCCTGTGGGCGTCATCCAGCCTTGTGTTCTTTCCAATGAAAAAGGACAGCATTTTGAAGTGCTGCCCTTTGAATTGGAGCGGGAGAAGAGTCTCGAACTCTCGACCTCAACCTTGGCAAGGTTGCGCTCTACCAACTGAGCTACTCCCGCGATTACAGCCTCAAATTATAGCGCATTTTTTACGCCTTGATCGAGGTCCTCAAAAAATTGATCAATGTTTGACAGTACCCGCCACATCGGCGGGCGCCACCACACCCGCAGGCGCCGCCACGGCAGGCTCTTCGTCGGGCAGCGGAACGGGCTGCCGCTCCAGGGCGACCTGCAGCACCTGATCGATCCATTTCACCGGAACGATCTCAAGACCGCTCTTCACGTTGTCGGGAATCTCCTGCAGGTCCTTGGCGTTCTCTTCGGGAATCAGCACCGTCTTGATGCCGCCACGCAGGGCTGCCAGCAGCTTTTCCTTGAGGCCACCAATGGCCGTCACTTCGCCGCGCAGCGTGATCTCGCCGGTCATGGCCACATCGCCGCGCACCGGAATGCCGGTGAGGGCCGAGACAAACGCCGTCGTCATCGCAGCGCCGGCACTGGGGCCGTCCTTGGGCGTGGCGCCGTCGGGCACGTGGATGTGGATGTCGCGTTTCTCGAACATCTCGTCCTTGATGCCCAGCACCTTGGCACGGCTGCGCACCACAGTACGGGCCGCTTCCACAGATTCTTTCATCACATCACCCAGCGAGCCGGTGCGCGTGATCACGCCCTTGCCCGGCATGATGGCCGCCTCGATGGTGAGCAGGTCACCCCCGACTTCCGTCCATGCCAAGCCGACCACCTGGCCGACCTGGTTCTGCTGCTCGGCACGGCCGTAGTTGAATTTGCGGACGCCCAGGAAATCATTCAGGTTATCCGGCGTGACCACGACCTTGGGCGTCATCTTGCCGAGCTGGATGCCCTTGATGACCTTGCGGCAGATCTTGGACAGCTCGCGTTCCAGCGAACGCACGCCGGCTTCGCGGGTGTAGTAGCGCACGATGTCGCGCACCGCCTGCTCCTGCACTTCCAGCTCGCCCTCTTTCACGCCGTTGTTCTTGACCTGCTTGGGCAGCAGGTAGCGCATGGCAATGCTGGTCTTTTCGTCTTCGGTGTAACCCGACAGGCGAATCACTTCCATCCGGTCCAGCAGCGCTGGCGGGATATTCATCGAGTTCGAGGTGGCGACAAACATCACGTCACTGAGGTCGAAATCCACCTCGACATAGTGGTCGCCAAAGGTGTGGTTCTGCTCCGGGTCCAGCACCTCCAGCAGCGCGCTGGAAGGGTCACCACGGAAATCCGTGCCCAGCTTGTCGATCTCGTCAAGCAGGAACAG
>CALSAU010000379.1:0-3274 GCA_943372985.1 Polaromonas sp. YR568
CAGGCGTTATGACCCGCAAGGAGAAAAGTATGGCGAAAAAAATCGTCGGCTTCGTCAAGCTGCAAGTACCAGCTGGCAAGGCCAACCCGTCCCCCCCGATTGGCCCGGCACTGGGTCAGCGCGGCCTGAACATCATGGAGTTCTGCAAGGCATTCAATGCGCAGACCCAGGGTGTTGAGCCCGGTCTGCCACTGCCTGTGGTGATCACGGCCTATGCCGACAAGAGCTTCACCTTCATCATCAAGACGCCTCCGGCCGTCACGCTGATAAAGAAAGCCATCAAGCTCGACAAGGGCTCTTCCACACCGCACACGGTCAAGGTCGGCAAGATCACCCGTGCCCAGCTGGAAGAAATCGCAAAAACCAAAATGAAGGACATGACGGCCGCCGATCTCGACGCCGCAGTCCGTACGATTGCCGGTTCCGCCCGTTCCATGGGCGTGACGGTGGAGGGTGTTGTATGAGCAAGCTGACCAAACGCCAGAAAACCATTGGCGACAAGATCGACAGCAACAAGCTGTACGCTCTGCCCGAGGCGCTGGGCCTCGTCAAGGAATTCGCTGTGGCCAAGTTCGATGAGTCCATCGACGTGGCTGTCCAGCTCGGCATCGATGCCAAGAAATCCGACCAGGTCGTTCGCGGCGCTGTCGTGTTGCCCAACGGCACCGGCAAGACCAAGCGCGTGGCTGTGTTCGCCCAAGGCGCCAAGGCTGAAGAAGCCAAGGCCGCCGGTGCAGACATCGTCGGCATGGATGATCTGGCCGCCGAAATCAAGGCCGGCAAGATGGACTTCGACGTGGTGATCGCCTCCCCTGATGCGATGCGCATCGTGGGTACGCTCGGTCAGGTGCTCGGCCCCCGTGGCCTGATGCCCAACCCCAAGGTCGGTACTGTTACGCCGGACGTGGCGCAGGCTGTGCGCAACGCCAAGGCTGGCCAGGTCCAGTTCCGCGTGGACAAGGCCGGTATCGTGCACGGCACGATTGGCCGCCGTTCCTTTGACACCGACAAGCTGCAGGGCAACCTGGCAGCACTGATCGACGCCCTGCAGAAAGCCAAGCCGGCTTCCAGCAAAGGCGTGTACCTGAAGAAAGTCGCGGTTTCGTCGACGATGGGTGTGGGCGTTCGCGTCGACACGCAAACCATCGCAGCGTAATCGCAAAAATTCGGGCCACCCGCAAGGGTGGCCTGATGTGGTGGGCTGCTGGCGCCTTCGGGCTCCAGCAGGTCATCCAAGACCGTTGGCGTACTGGCAGAAAACATGTTTTCAGCTGGTACTTAATCGAAAGACAGCCAACGCAGATGGCGGTCCCGCTGCAGATGGTTTGAAAAGAATCTGAAACAGTTGGTCGCTGAACATGAGCGTGTTGAAGGGGCCTGGTGCAAGCCGGATCACCCTGACAGCACATTTTTAAGGAGTAGACCTTGAGTCTCAACCGCAGTGAGAAACAAGCCGTCATTGATGAAGTGACTGGCCTCGCCGCTAAAGCTCAAACGCTCGTGATGGCGGAATACCGTGGTATCACGGTCGCTGACATGACCCGTCTGCGCAGCCAGGCCCGCGACAAAGGCGTGAACCTGAGTGTTCTGAAGAACACTCTGGCTCGCCGTGCCGTGGCCGGCAGTGCATTCGAAGTCGTCGCCGACCAGATGACCGGTCCGCTGATCTATGGCTTTTCCACAGATGCCGTCGCCGCCGCCAAGGTGGTGTCCGACTTCGCCAAAACCAACGACAAGCTGGTGATTCGCGGTGGTGCATTTGCAGGCAAATCCCTGGACGTGAACGGCGTGAAGCAACTGGCCAACATTCCTTCCAAGGAAGTGTTGCTGGCCCAGTTGTGTGGCTTGCTGATGTCGCCCATGTCGCGTACGGCCGTTGTGCTGGGCGCGCTGGCCGCGAAAAAGGGTGGCGGCGCAGCCGATGCCCCCGCAGCAGCTGAAGCTGTAGCAGCGTAATTAGTACCCAACTTTTTTAGGAAATTCAAAATGGCATTCGATAAAGACGCATTTTTGACCGCGCTGGATAGCATGACGGTCCTCGAACTCAACGACCTGGTGAAAGCCATCGAAGAGAAATTTGGTGTGAGCGCAGCCGCCATGGCCGCTCCCGCTGCTGGCGGTGGTGGTGGCGGTGCCGCTGCAGCTGCTGAAGAGAAGACCGACTTCAACGTCGTGCTGCTCGAAGCTGGCGCCAACAAGGTGTCGGTCATCAAGGCCGTGCGCGAAATCACCGGTCTGGGCCTGAAAGAAGCCAAGGACCTGGTGGACGGCGCTCCGAAGAACGTCAAGGAAGCCGCTCCAAAGGCCGACGCCGAAGCTGCCAAGAAAAAGCTCGAAGAAGCTGGCGCGAAAGTCGAACTCAAGTAATCCTCGGGTTGCAAAAAGGCTGGAAGACCCGATTCGGGCTTCCAGCCTTTCGTGCTTCAAGGCAGGCACTGAAAAGAGTGCGCAAACCGCCTTTTTCACAGTGCTCCGACGAAACACCGGAAAGCGGATTGACTTTTCATTAGTCTGCTTTCCAGTGTTTTCTGCCCCCGACTGCAGAGAACGCCTTGGTTCGGGTGACGTGCAACGCGTCACCGTCCGCCATGGTTGGTAGTGGCCAACCACCAAGTCTGCCTGGATACGCGGTGTATCCGGGCACGAGAGTCGCCAGAGCCCATAAAGCGGAGAACTCATGGCCCAAACTTCCAGTTACAGTTACACCGAACGCAAACGCATTCGCAAAAGCTTCGGCAACCGCGAAAGCGTGTTGACGGTTCCTTATTTGTTGCAGATGCAGAAAGACGCGTACACCGCGTTCCTGCAGGCCGACCGTGCGCCACAGAAGCGCACCAATGAAGGTCTGCAGGCTGCCTTCGAGAACGCCTTCCCCATCGTCTCGCACAACGGTTTTGTCGAGATGAAGTTCATCGAGTACAACCTGGCCAAGCCCGCTTTTGACGTGCGCGAGTGCCAGACCCGTGGCCTGACCTTCGCATCGGCCGTGCGTGCCAAAGTCCAGCTGATCATCTATGACCGTGAATCGTCGACGCCGCAGTCGAAGGTGGTCAAGGAAGTGAAAGAGCAGGAAGTCTACATGGGCGAAGTGCCGCTCATGACCGACAAGGGCTCGTTCGTCATCAACGGAACCGAGCGCGTGATCGTGTCCCAGCTGCACCGCTCGCCCGGTGTGTTCTTCGAACACGACAAGGGCAAGACCCACAGCTCGGGCAAACTGCTGTTCTCGGCCCGCATCATTCCTTACCGCGGTTCGTGGCTGGACTTCGAGTTC
>CALSAU010000380.1:0-3269 GCA_943372985.1 Polaromonas sp. YR568
CGGAAAAGAGCGAGCCAGCGTAGGCGCCACCCGTCCAATCACCTCTACCACTACGCGTGAAGGATTCAACGCCAACAAGTCAGGCAAGCAAGAAGCCAGCATGACCTGATCGCCTAAGCCCTGCTCGGCAAGAACAACAATGCATTTACCCGCGATATCCTGCCCCCGCCATTTCTTGAAAGGTAGCACCCGGTATTGGCGCGAATAGGCGAGTCCCCGGTACGCATAACCGGCCCAGCCTTGTGCAAAGTTACCCAGCAACAAGTTAATCTGGGCACGCTGCAAATGCAGATTGGCATCCCGTGGCTGAATGGATAACGCTTCATTCAGCATTGTCAGCGCCTTGTCGAAATTTCCACTGTAGGCCTGCGCTACCGCATAAGAAACGAGAAACACGCTCTTTCGCGCGGGTTCCTTCTCGATGAGATCATCAAACAGCGCAATAGCCTCCTCGTACTGGCATGCCGTAGACAGAGTCGCCGCAAGTTGCGCTTGCGTGAGAAAGTTGGGCTCAAGCTCAAATATGTGGCGCCTTACTTCAAGCGCTTCGGCGTGCTTCTCCAAATTAGTCAGGCAATGCGCCAGATCGCTGCGCACCTTTATGGAATCAAAGCCCTGTTCTATGGCCCGATTCAGATGACGTTCTGCAGCGGCGTTTTCATTGGCGCCAAGAAGCGAGGCTCCAAGCGCTGCGAGCGCTGGTCCATCCTCAGGATGTCTGGCCAGATAAGCTCTCAAGACATCCATGCCGCTGCGGGCATCTCCCACCTTGCGGTACAACACATCCAGCTCGCATACCGGCCCGGAGTTATCTGACCATTCCAGGCAAATGGACTCGGCCCGTTCGATCGCCTCGTCTGTTTGACCCGCTTTTTTCGAGGCGTCTACCTCGTCCCACAACTGTCGCCACAAAGGGCGCTCCGCCTCTTCCAACGCTGCCACCGGAGGATCAGAGGACGCTGTCGCCGGCATAAAGACCGCACCGACAGCACTCATTTCACCCTCAAGCTGCAAAAGATTCTGCAACGCCAAGGCGAATGTTGGGTCTAATTTCAACGCCTTCGAAAAACAGGCATGAGCGTCGCCTGGCTCCTGCTTGGCCAAGTACACCAACCCCAAATTATTCCAAGCCGCCTTGTCTTTGTCGTTCAAGCGCAAGGCCTGGGTCAAGGGCAATTCAGCACTCGGAAAGTTGCCAATCGTGACTTGGCAGCAGCCCAACTGCGCGAGATAGCGTGCGTCATTAGGGGCAATATTTTTTGCGAATTGTGCGTGCTCGATCGCTGCCTCGGTGTCTCCTTGCTCGAGCAGTAACAGCGATAGCCCGTAGTGCGCGTCGGCGAAGCCCGGCGCCTCTTTCAGCACCGCACGAAAGCCATCCTCGGCATCTGCATCCCTTGCTTGACGAAATGCAATTTCCGCGAGAATGCAGTCGCGGACCAGCTCTCGCCGGGAAGTTGCCGGGTGCAGTTGAACCACCGCCTCCTGAGCACCCACCAGATCCCCCGCAAGAATCTGCTCCCGAATTTCTTCAACCGTCCACGAACGTTTACCAGACGAGAAAAGTGTGCGTACCAACTGCTTGAGCATGAGCCGGATCCAGACCGAACGAAAACAGCATCATATCGCTGGGATAAAACTGCTCACCTGAGAACCAACCTTACGGCCATGACACGCTTGCTTACTGCTCACTTGATACACACCGACCGCACCATCTTCAGGTCGGTCAGCCCCATCAGCACTTTTTCCATGCCGTCCATTTTCAGCGTCCGCATGCCGCTGCTGAGGGCGCTGGCAAACAGTTCGGCCACGCGGGCGCGCTCCTGGATCAACTTCTTGAGCTGGTCGTCGGCGATCATCAGCTCGTGCAGGCCGATGCGGCCCTTGTAGCCGGTCTTGTTGCACTTGTCGCAGCCGACAGCCCGGTACAGCTTGAGGCCGCCGTCCTTGCCGTAGCGCGTCATCCAGTCGTCAAGCAGCTGCTGCGCTTCGCCGCCCGGGTCGGCCTTCCAGGCCTCGGTGTTGCGCAGCTCCTCGGAGTATTCCTTGATGAAGTCCTTGATCTCCTGCGAGCTGGCCACATACGACTCCTTGCAATCGCAGAGCTTCTTGGCCAGCCGCTGCGCAAGGATGCCCAGCAAGGCGTCGGCAAAGTTGAACGGGTCCATGCCCATGTCCAGCAACCGGGTGATGGACTCGGGCGCCGAATTGGTGTGCAGGGTGGAGAACACCATATGCCCGGTGAGCGAGGCCTCCACGCCCATCGACACGGTTTCCTTGTCGCGTGACTCGCCGACCATGATGATGTCGGGGTCAGCCCGCAGGAAGGCGCGCATCACCAGCGCGAAGTCAATGCCCGCCTTCTTGTTGACCTGAACCTGGCGCAGGCCTTTCTGCGTGATCTCCACCGGGTCTTCAGCGGTCCAGATCTTGGTGTCTGGCGTGTTGAGGAATTTCAGGATGGAGTGCAGCGTGGTCGTCTTGCCCGAACCGGTGGGGCCGCACACGTAGAACAGGCCGTAGGGCTTGGACACAGTTTTTTCCAGCCGGTCCTTGTTGTGGTCGGTCAGGCCGAGTTTTTCCAGCGGGATGGGTTCGCCAGCTGCCAGAATCCGCATCACCACGTCTTCCACACCGCCTGCTGACGGAATGGTGGCAACGCGCAGCTCGATGTCCAGCGGACCGTATTTCTTGAACTTGATCTTTCCGTCCTGCGGCTTGCGCTTTTCGGAAATGTCGAGGTCGCACATGATCTTCAGCCGTGTCACCATGGCCTGCCGAAACTGTGCCGGCACTTCGATGTAGGGCTGCAGCGTGCCGTCGATGCGGAAGCGGATGCCGGTCTTGGCCTTGCCAGGCATCGGCTCGATGTGGATGTCCGAGACCTTCTGGTTGTAGGCGTCGATAATGACCTTGTTGACGAACTTCACCAGCTCGTTGTCGGCTGCCGCCGACTCCAGCAGCGACTCATCTCCAGAGTCGCCGTCCAGCGGTGAATCCATGTCGGCCAGCAACTGGTCGATGGAGCTGCCCTCACCAGCCACGCCGAACAGCTGGCCCAGCGTTTCCTCGAACTCGGTCTGCGTCGTCACCCGGTAGGCAAACTTGGCCGTGCGGGGAAACACCTGCGGCACCACCCGCGCACCACGCACCGCCTCGGGGTCCAGGCACATGATGAGCAGGCCCTCTGGCGTGTCTTCCAGCGGCATCCAGCCCTGCTGCTCGATGAAGTCGCGCTTGAGGGGGCCGTGAAGCACCTCGGAGCGGAT
>CALSAU010000381.1:0-3268 GCA_943372985.1 Polaromonas sp. YR568
GCTGTTTGTGCGGCGCATGAGCAGCCTGTTCCAGGTGGTGGAGACCGCGCGCAGCGACGAATCGATTCACTTCCAGCTCTACGGCTCGCTGTTTTTCGGCGCGGTGGCCAAGATCGACCCCATCCTGTCGGCGGTCGAGTCGGCGCCGCGCGGCCTGCTGGTGCGGCTGGACGCGCAGTCGCTGCAGTCGCTCGACGCCTCGGGTCTGGATGTGCTGGGGCAGCTGCACAAGGCCATCGTGCTGCGCGAGGGCCGGCTGGTGATCTCCGGCCTGAACGCCCAGCCGCGCCGCGTGATGGAGCGCTCGGGCTTTCTGGCCAAAATCGAGGAAGCCTGAAGCGCTATTGATTCGATAGCTTCGTACGCAAGCCAGACGGGGGCTGGAGGCCGATCTGCCTCTTATTTTCAGAAAATTCAGGTGACGTTGCCGGTGACGCCGGGCTGGCTTTCGTCGGGCACCGAGCCGGTCCGCAGCACCTTCATGTCGCGGTCGAACTCGACCCGGAAAATCCGCGGCGTGTTCGGCCCGTCGCTGTAACGCCACTCGTAATGCGTCTCGCGCTGCAGCGCCATCGGCGTGATTTTCATCGGCTTGCCGAGCATCTTGCGGACCTGTTCCATGGTCATGCCGGGCAGCACCAGCGCGAAGTTCTGCGCCGTCAAGACCTGGCGCAGGGCGCTCATCCTGCCATCGGCGCCAATCGTGATCATGTAGTTGACCTGGCCCTGGGGCTGGCGGTTGTATTCGAAGGTGCGGGCGCCGGGCTGGGCCGCCGCACCGGGAAACGGGTTGCCGGCCAGGTCGGCGGCAGTCCAGATGTTTTCAGGCTCGCCGAACTTCGCGCGCACGTCGGCCTCGGTGGCCACGCCCTCCTCGAGTTCCGCGATACGCTGGGGATCGCAGCCCAGCAGGCCCAGCACGGCAGACAACAGTCCCATGAGCAGCAGGCCCCTTGTCAAACCCAGGGATGCCGGTGCCGCTTTCCCCCGGAAAGCGAAAAAAGGCAGGTGCATGGCGGTCCCCGGTAAAATCAGCCAACTTCAGCTTCAGGCAGTTTAATCCCATGTCCATCTTCGCCCGGCCGCACTACACCTCGGAAGTCACCAGCTTCATCGAAGAACTGAAGGCCAAAAAGCCCACCCTGGAAGCCGAGCAGCGCCAGGGCCGCGCCATCTGGTGGGACAAGAAGCTGGACCTGTCCGAGCAGGCCGACTACCAGGACGCCGCCGTGCCGCAGCAGCCCTACGTCTACGGCACCAGCGGCCACCCGAACAGCCAATAGGCCGAGTTGATGGTCAAACAGGCCTCCAGCCCCCGCTGGACGGGAGTCAACAGCTATTTTTTTGATAGCAACTGACGGCCCGCGCCGACACCGCCATGTCCAGCATCACTGAATTGCCACCCTCCCCGTCCGAGCCGGGCCAGCCCGAAAGCCTGCTGGCCCTGCCCGGCATGCCGGGCGTGATCGACCAGGTGGCGCTGGCCAGGCTTTACGGCGAGCCACTGTTCGCCATGCCGCAGGACCTGTACATCCCGCCGGACGCGCTGCAGGTCTTCCTGGAAGCCTTCGAAGGGCCGCTGGACTTGCTGCTCTACCTGATCCGCAAGCAGAACTTCAACATCCTCGACATCCCGATGGCGGCGGTCACGCGCCAGTACCTGGTGTATGTCGACGAGATCCGCAGCACCAACCTCGAGCTGGCCGCCGAATACCTGCTGATGGCGGCGATGCTGATCGAGATCAAGTCGCGCATGCTGCTGCCGCCGAAAAAGGTCGCCGACGGCCAGGAGCCGGAAGACCCGCGCGCAGAACTGGTGCGGCGCCTGCTCGAGTACGAGCAGATCAAGCTGGCCGCGCACCAGCTCAACGAGATTCCGCAGTACGGCCGCGACTTCCTGCGCGCCCAGGTCTATGTCGAACAGGCGCTGCAGCCGCGCTTCCCCGACGTCACCGTGGTGGACCTGCAGGAAGCCTGGCGCGACATCGTCAAACGCGCCAAACTGGTCCAGCACCATGTGATCAGCCGCGAGGAACTGTCGGTGCGCGAACACATGAGCATCGTGCTGCGCAAGCTGCAGGGCCAGAAGTTTGTCGAGTTCGAGCACCTGTTCGAACCGGCGCGCGGCATGCCGGTGCTGGTGGTGACCTTCATCGCACTGCTCGAGCTGTCCAAGGAAGGCCTGATCGACGTAACCCAGGCCGAGGCCTACGCGCCGATTTACGTGCGCCTGGCTTACACACCCGCCTGAAAGCCGCGCGTCCGGCAGGCCCTGGCTGCGCAGCCCGGCTGGCCGCCCAGAAAGCGCCTGCGTCCTACTTGAACCCGCTGCAGGGAGCTGCATACTCATCCGACCCCCAGGATGATTGTTGCCATGCACGCCGCTCCGCTGCCCGCCCGCCCGTTTTTTGCTGCACACCGCAGTCGGCCGTGGACCTGGTTCGCGCTGGGCTTGAGCCTGGCCGCCGGCTGGGCAAGCGACAGTGCGGCCGAGACGACGCAGCGCGCCGATCCCGCCCAGCAGCGGATTTCGGCGTCGGCGGCGCAGCTGGCCGGATGGGTGCTCGATTCGCGCGACAACCAGGACCTGCCTTTCATGATCGTCGACAAGGTCAACGCCCGGGTAATGCTGTTCGACCGCTCGGGACGCCTGCAGGGCGCGGCGCCGGCGCTGCTTGGTCTGGCGCGCGGCGACGACTCCACACCCGGCATTGGCGAGCGGCCGATCGCCAGCATCCTGCCGGCCGAGCGGACCACCCCCGCCGGTCGTTTTGTGGCCTCGCTGGACCGCGACAGGCATGGCCAGGAACTGCTGTGGATCGACTACCACACGGCGCTGGCCCTGCACCGCGTGGTCAGGGGCAAGCCGTCGGAGCAGCGCTTGCAGCGGCTGGAAAGCGCCACGCCGGCCGACAACCGGGTGTCCTACGGCTGCATCAACGTGCCGGCCGCCTTCTACGACAAGCTCGTCAGTCCATCGTTCGCGGGAAGCGGCGGCGTGGTCTACATCCTGCCGGAGACCCGCAGCATGCGGGAGGTGTTCGGCGCCTACGAGGTCGGCGCACACGCGCTACCGTCCTCTTCCCCGCCCGTGCCTGCCGCCGGCGCGAAGTAACCTGCGCGCTGTTGGCGTGTGGCGGGCAGTCCGGCTTGCGCGGCTGCAAAGGCCCTGCATTAGAATGGCCACTGCTCCGGGGTGCAGTCCGGCCATGGTGGTCGGGCTGCTGAGATGGCCAACCCAAACCCGTGAACTTGACTCGGTTCGTAC
>CALSAU010000382.1:0-3266 GCA_943372985.1 Polaromonas sp. YR568
GGTAAAGGCTGCTCTGGCTGGCTGAAAAAGCAAAACCCAAGCGCCGCCCGCCCCCACTGCGGATTGCAGTGGCCTTTGTCTGCACCAGCGGAGCCGTGGAACCGGCTTTGCCGGGCCACAGGCGGACGGCCCCCTCGGGGGGCAGGGAGTTACGCGAAGCGAACGACCGTGAGGGTCACATCAAGACCCCGCCACCTTCATGCGGTTCACCAGAATGGACCCAACCGTCTTCGCCCCATAGTTGTAGGCATCCGCCCCCACAGCCTCAATGCCCATCAGCATGTCCTTGAGGTTGCCAGCAATCGTGATTTCTTCCACCGGGAAAGCGATGCGGCCGTTCTCGACCCAGAAGCCCGAGGCGCCGCGCGAATAGTCGCCCGTCACGTAGTTCACGCCCTGCCCCATCAACTCGGTGACGAACAGGCCGCGCCCCAGTTTGCGCAGCATGGCTTCAAGATCGTCGCCGGCACGGGTGTGCCGGCTGGTCAGCGTGAGGTTGTGCGAGCCGCCGGCATTGCCGGTGGTGCGCATGCCGAGCTTGCGGGCTGAATAAGTGCTGAGGAAGTAGCCTGCCACCCGGCCAGCGTCCACCACCTTGCGCGCCTGGGTTTTCACGCCCTCTTCGTCAAACGGCGCGCTGCCCTTGCCTTTGCGCAGGTGCGGATCCTCCACGATGTCGATGTGCTTCGGAAACGCCGGCTTGCCCAGGCTGTTGAGCAAAAAGGTGCTTTTGCGGTACAGCGCCCCACCACTCACCGCCTGCACAAAGCCGCCCAGCAGGCCAGCGGCCAGTGGCGATTCGAACAGCACCGGGCATTCCGTCGTGGGAATCTTGCGGCTCTTGAGCCGGGCCAATGCACGCTCGGCCGCATAACGGCCCACGGCTTCGGGCCGCGCCAGTTCGGTCGCGTCGCGCATGGAGCTGTACCAGGCGTCTCGCTGCATCTGGTCGCCCTTGCCGGCAATCGGTGCCACCGAGATGCTGTGGCGCGAGCTGGCATAGCCACCGCGAAAGCCTTTGGTGTGGGCGCTGAAAAAATGGCTTTGCTGGGCCGACACGCCCGCACCTTCGCTGTTGGTGATCAGGCGGCTGGTGCCCAGGGCTGCCGACTCGCATTGCAGCGCCAGTTGGGCGGCCTCTTCAGAGGTGATGGCCCAAGGGTGAAACAAATCCAGCACCGGGTGGTGGCGGGCGATGTCCCGGTCATCGGGCAGGCCGGAGGTTTCATCCTCCGCAGTGAAGCGGGCGATGTCGTAAGCGGCCTTCACGGTCTGCTCGATGGCCGCGGTGGAAAAATCACTGGTGGCCGCGTTGCCGCGCTTCTTGCCGATGTACACCGTGATTCCCAGCGACTTGTCGCGGTTGCGCTCAACGTTCTCCAGTTCGCCCTTGCGCACGCTTACCGACAGGCCGCAGCCTTCAGACGCTTCAGCGGCTGCATCGGTGGCGCCGAGCTTTTTCGCGTGGTTGAGCGCGGTGTCAACGAGGTCCTCAAAGAAATCGCGGTGGTAGCTGAAGCCGGACTCCGGCTGGCGTGACACGGTCCGTGGTGCGGCGTGTGAGGTGCTGGCCGAACGCGGGGACACGCGGGATGTCTCTGGGGAGGTCGCTTTGGAGGTCATATGGGTAGCTATGATACTGACTGACATGAACAACAAAACCACGAAGGCGATTCCCAAGGCCATCAAGGGCTATTGGTCCAACGGCCGATTCATCAAGCCAGAGGAAATCGCACTGGAGCCGGTGGGCCCGCCCAGCAAGACCCAGCTCAAGGCCGAGGCCGACGAAAAACAGGCACTCGGTGAGGCGCTGCTGACCCTGCGCGCCGACCTGATGGCGCGCCTCGATCTGCCTGAAAAACTGCGCGACGCGATTGCCGATGCCAAACGCATCACCAACTTTGAAGGCAAACGCCGCCAGATGCAGTACATCGGCAAGCTGATGCGCCCGCTCGACCCGGAGCCGATCCGCGAGGCCATCAACGAACAGCTCAATGGCTCGGCCGAACTTACGCTGGCACTGCACCTGGCCGAGCAGTGGCGCGACAAATTGATTGCCGATGACGACGCACTCAGCGCGTGGCTCGCAGAACACCCCGACACCGACTCGCAGCAGCTGCGCGCACTGATCCGGCAGGCGCGCAAGGACGCCAAGCCTGAAAAACCGGGTGAGGCAGCGCGCCACGGCAAGTCTTACCGCGAGATCTTCCAGCTGGTCCGCCACGCCATGCAGGACCCCGACACCAACGAACCGACAGAGCCGACAGACCCGGCATGACTGCAACGATGAACAACAACCCGTTTGATGCCGTCAGGATCGGCATCGTCTCGGTGAGCGACCGCGCCTCCACCGGTGTGTATGTGGACAAAGGCCTGCCCGCGCTCAAGGAATGGTTGACCCGCGCCTTGCGCAATCCGCTCACCTTTGAAGAACGCCTGATTCCCGACGAACAGGCGCGCATCAGCGCCACACTGATCGAGCTGGTCGACGCGGGTTGTTCGCTGGTGCTCACCACCGGCGGCACCGGCCCCGCCCTACGCGACGTGACGCCCGAAGCCACGCTGGCTGTGGCCCACAAGGAAATGCCCGGCTTCGGCGAGCAGATGCGACAGATCAGCCTGAAGTTTGTGCCCACGGCCATACTTTCGCGCCAGTGCGCGGTGATCCGGGACAAGAGCCTGATCCTCAACCTGCCCGGCCAACCGAAATCGATTGCCGAAACGCTGGAAGGCCTGAAGAACGAGGCCGGTGAATCTGTGGTGCCAGGCATCTTTGCCGCCGTGCCGTACTGCATCGATCTGATTGGCGGACCGTATCTTGAAACCGATGCCGCCGTGTGCAAGGCCTTCCGCCCCAAGACAGCGATTCGCACCTTTCCCGCATGACCACCAGCGCACACTCCGCCAGAAGCACCGCAGCCCGGATCGCCGAAGGCAGCCTGCAGGCCAGCGATGAAATTCGCCAGACGCTGGACCGAATTCAGGCCAGCCAGTTCAGCGTAGGCGCATTCACCGCCTGCCTGGAGCTGCCCACAGCGCTCCAGCAACTGGGCGCCATGCAGGCCAGCGGCATCGGGCCGCTGCAAGGTGTTCCAGTGGGCGTCAAGGACATCTTCGACACCCGCGACCTGCCCACCGTCTATGGCTCGGCGCTGTACACCGGCCCGGCACGCAGCGATGCCGCCATGGTCAGTGCCATCCGCCGTGCGGGCGGTCTCGTCATTGGGAAGACCACCACCACCGAGTTCGCCTTTCTGAACCCGACA